>NHFK01000007.1 GCA_002171375.1 Alphaproteobacteria bacterium TMED109 | reverse complement strand
TATGGGACAGAAAGCCAAAAAAATAGTTGGTTACCAGGAATGTGTGAAGGTAGATTAGTTGGAGCTATAGCTATGACAGAACCAGGCACTGGAAGTGATTTACAATCAGTTAAAACAAACGCAAAAATAACAGATGATGAAATAATACTAAATGGACAAAAAACTTTTATAACAAATGGACAGAATGCTGATTTAATTATTGTTGTTGCAAAAACTGATCCTAGTTCTGGTGCAAAAGGTACTTCACTTATTATATGTGAAGGAGATAGAGATGGTTTTAAGAGAGGCAGAAATTTAGATAAAGTTGGATTAAAAGCTCAAGACACATCAGAGTTATTTTTTGATAATGTTAAACTTCCTATTTCAAACCTTTTAGGTTCTAAAGGTAAAGGTTTTTATAACTTGATGGAACAACTTCCTCAAGAGCGTCTAGCTATTGCGGTTTCTGCCATTGCTGCAGCAGAAGCAGCATTAGATTGGACTATAGAATATGTAAATGAAAGAAATGCTTTTGGAAAAAAAATAGCAGAATTTCAAAACACAAAATTTAAATTAGCAGAATTAAAAACAGAGTTGACTGTTGCCCAAATATATATTGATGAATGTATAGAAAAACATTTAAATAATGATTTTGATGCTGTTGAAGGGGCTATGGCTAAATTATGGACAACAGAACTACAGTGTAAACTCGTAGATGAATGTGTTCAATTACATGGTGGCTATGGTTATATGAGAGAGTATCCAATTGCTAGATCATGGGAAGATGCAAGAGTACAGCGAATTTATGGAGGCACTAACGAAATCATGAAAGAAATTATTAGTCGTACTTTATCTAAATAATATTATAAAAAGGGGAATAAAATGAACGAAGCTCTAATTTTTGATACAGTTAGAACACCTCGAGGTAAGGGGAAAAAAAGTGGTTCCTTAAACGAGGTTTCACCCGTACAATTAGCTTCTAAAGTTCTTAAATCTATAGAAAGTAGAAATAATTTAAATACTGAAGATGTGGATGATGTTGTTTTAGGATGTGTCCATCCTGTTGGAGAACAAGGTGCAGATATAGCTAGAACAGCCGTATTGGAAGCTAAATGGGATCAGACAGTGAGCGGCGTACAAGTAGACAGGTTTTGTGCATCAGGTTTAGAAGCTGTTAACATTGCTGCAGCTCAAGTAATGTCTGGTCAATCAGATTTATCAGTAGGTGGTGGTGTTGAATCTATGTCTAGAGTGCCACTGGGTAGCTCAGGAGGAGCATGGATGGCAGACCCGAAAGTAGCATATAATTCGTATTTTGTTCCTCAGGGAATATCTGCTGATTTATTAGCTACAAAATATAATTATACTAGAAATGATGTAGATAGTTATGCCGTTAGTTCTCAAAAAAGAGCATCAGAAGCATGGAAAGAAAATAAATTTAAAAATTCTATTATTCCTGTAAAAGATCAAAATAATTTACCAATTCTAGAAGTAGATGAATATATGAGGCCTGATACTACTATGCAATCACTTGGAGCATTAGAGCCTTCATTTGCTCAAATGGGCAATCAAGGTTTTAACGATGTTGCAATTTTAAAGTATCCTGAAATAGAAGCTATAAAACACGTACACCACGCCGGTAACTCATCAGGAATTGTTGATGGGGCTGCGGGAGTTTTACTAGGTAATAAAAAAATGGCAGATAAATATGAATTAAAAGCTAGAGCTAAAATTAGGTCCTTCGCATCAATTGGTTCTGAGCCAACTATAATGTTAACCGGACCTGCTGATTCGGCAGAAAAAGCATTAAAGAAAGCTAATATGAAAGCTTCAGATATTGATTTATTTGAAATGAATGAAGCTTTTGCGGCCGTAGTCTTACGTTTTATGGAAGCATTAAATATTGATCATTCAAAAGTTAATGTGAATGGAGGAGCTATAGCTCTTGGTCATCCTTTAGGTGCAACAGGTGCAATAATATTAGGAACGGTTTTAGACGAATTAGAAAGAAGAGATTTATCTACAGGACTTATTACATTATGCGTTGGCGCAGGAATGGGAACAGCAACCATAATTGAAAGAATTTAATGAATTTAAATAATATTAAACTCATTAATGACGACCAAGGTATTGTAAATCTTATAATAAATTCTAAGAATACTTTAATTAATGCAGAATTCATAAATGATTTTAAAAAAGCTATAGATTTTATCTCTAATAAAAAAGATATAAAAGGTATTATAATTTCTACTGATCATAATAATTATAACTATAATTATGATTTAAATTTTATTTTTTCACTAGAAAATTCAGAGTCAATATTTAATACTATTACCAAATTAAGTAAGACTCTAAGAAAATTAGAAACTTTAGGAAAGCCTATAGTAAGTATAGTTAAGGGTAAAATTAAACTAGGTGGATTAGAGATCATTCTTCATAGTCATTATAGGATTGCTCAAGAAGGCAGTGATACTAAATTTTACTTTAAAAACACAAAATATTCTATAATACCAGCAATAGGAGGGACTCAGAGACTACCAAGACAAATCGGTATCAATGAAAGTATAAATTTATTTTTAAGTGATAAAACTATATCAGCTGAAGAAGCTCTTCAACTTAATCTGGTGAATGAAATTGCAGATGAAAATCAATTAGTAAATAAAGCTAAAAAATATATTATTAAAAATCCACAATCATTACAAAATTGGGATAATAAAAAGCTTATAAATTCTCAACCTAACCCTTTTAGTGCAAAGAATTTAGGGTATTTTATAACAAAAATTGCAGCCTTACATGCAGATACATCCAATCACTATCCTTCTGTCAAAATATTAATTAGTTCAATTTATGAAGGATTAAATACAGATATTAATTCTGGTCTTAAAATTGAAGCGAGAAATTTTACTTGGCTAACCCAAAATATTGAAACACAGTCAATGTTTGAAACATTAGTATTACATAGCCCTTTAAGCAAATTTAAAGATGAAGTGATTAAAAAATTTAAAAATTCTTTTGAAGAAAATTATGCAGCAGAAGGCGTGAGACTTTTATTGAGTGGAGTTTCAGCTGCTTTAATTGAAAATGCTGGAAGAAGATTAGATTTTAAAAGTGGGCCTCTAGAATTTGCTGATAAGCTAGAAATACAATGTGTAATAAATCAACTGGACTCAACCGATGCATCAACTGCTTCACTAATTAGATCAATGCAAAAAATTAATAGAAACGGTTTATCAAACAATAAAGGATTTTATGATTATAAAGACGGTAAGAAAAACTTATGGCCTGATTTAACTGATCTGGTTCCTATGTCTAAAATTCAACCATCTGTCAAAGAAGTTGAAAAAAGACTTCTATATAGTTCTATAAACAATATTTTTTATAATTATTTTAAATATTCTGATTTTAAAAATCCTGAGTTATGTGACTATATGGTTTTAAAAAATATTGGATTTCCAGTATGGACTGGAGGAGCCTTTCAATGGGTAAAAAGAAATGGAATTAATGAATTCATAAATGAAAATGATGAATATGCAAAAACTCTAGGATCAAGGTTTGTACTTAACGAAAAGATCATAAATATAATTAAAACTATTTAATATTATTCTTCAATAAAGTTAAGCACAATAGAATTAATACAATATCTTAATCCCGTAGGCTGAGGTCCATCAGGAAAAACATGCCCTAAATGTGAATCACATTTACTACATTTTACTTCAGTTCTAATCATACCATGTGAGCTGTCCTGAATATTAACTATATTTGCTTCGTTATATGGGGCATAAAAAGCGGGCCAACCTGAACCACTTTCATATTTAGTTTTTGAATCAAATAGTTTTTGGTCACATGTGACACAAAGATAAATACCTTTTCTTTTTTCATCATTGTACACTCCACTAAATGGAGGTTCAGTTGCGCCTTCTCTGGCTACAGCAAATTGTTGATCAGTGAGTTTATTTCTTTTTATAGTGGTCATTTAATATCCTATAATTTATTTTATAAAACATATTAGGTATATATGTAAATATTGATATAATATAATACTCAAAAAATTCAATACGAGGAGATTTAGATGATTACTTTAGAATCCATAGAAGAACTTAAAGAATATATAGGAAAAATTACAGGTAAAAGCCCATGGGTCAATGTTTCACAAAATAGAATTAATGAATTTGCCAAAGCGACGGAAGATTACCAATGGATACATTTAGATGAAGAAAAATCTAAGAAAGGTCCTTTTGGCTCTACAATAGCCCATGGATTTTTAACTTTATCCTTAGCTCCTTGGATGAGTTATAATACATATGAAGTTAAGAATATAGCTCACTCTGTTAATTATGGATTAGATAAAGTAAGATTCTTATCTCCTGTAAAAGCGGGATCTAATTTAAGAGGCTCTTTTAAGCTATTAGAAGTCACTCCTTCTAAATCTGGCTTTAAAATAAAAAATGAGCTTACTATAGAAATTGAGGGAGAAGATAAACCAGCATGTGTGGCTGAAACTTTAGGAGTTTTATATCCTTCAAGTTAATTATGGGTACAAATATTCTTTAAGCCAATTTTCATTATCTGCTTTAAAAAGCATCCTTTCATGTAATCTGTTTTTTACATCTTTCCAAAATTCTATTCTTTCTGGGACAACTATTCTACCACCCCAAAAACTAGGTCTAGGAACAACCTGATTTTTAAACTTACTTTCATAAAATTCTATTTTTTCTTCTAAACTTTTATAGCCTTTAGGTAGATAGCTTGATTGTTGACTTGCCCAAGCACCTATTTGACTATCTCTCGCTCTACTTTGAAAATATGTATCAGCTTCATTTTTAGGTAGTTCTAATAATGGCCCCTCAATTCTTATTTGTTTTTTAAGAGACTTCCAATGAAAACATAATGCAACTCTAACATTTCTCTCAAATTCTTTTGCCTTTCTGCTTTGCAAATTAGTGAAAAAAACAAAGCCCCTTTCATCAAATTTTTTTAAAAGAATCATTCTCGCAGAAGGTATGCCGGCTGCATCACAAGTTGCCAGACAACACGCATTATAATCATTAATTTCTTTATTTTTTGCTTCATCTAACCATAAAGAAAAAAGCTTCATAGGGTCAGAAAACTTTTTAAACTCTTCACTTTTCATGACAATCCTTATATATTTATTTATATAATATTATATAGGATAATATTCTTAATTAGATAATTTTTATTAAATTTTTTATAATAATTAAATCAAAAACATATTCTTTAAAAAATAATTTATTTATACTAGGAAAAAATATGGACTCAAAAAACAATTCAAAACAAGAACCTATAGTTAACAGTAATATTATGAAAAATAAAATTGGAATTGTAATGGGGGTTGCAAATGAAAGATCACTGGCATGGGGAGTGACAAAAACTTTATCTGATAACGGTGCGGATATAATTTTAACCTACCAAGGAGAAGCGTTAAAGAAAAGGATCGTTCCTCTTGCTGAAAAAGCAAATGCTAGAGATACTTTTGAATGTGACGTATCAGATGAAAAATCTATAAAGGATACATTTGATAAAATTTATAAAAAATATGGGAAAATAGACTACATTGTTCATGCAATTGCCTATTCTGACAAAGAAGAGCTTAAAGGTAAGTATATAGAAACATCTAGAAAGAACTTTTTACAATCTATGGACATTTCCTGTTATTCTTTTACAGCAATAGCAAATTATGCCTCAAATATAATGAATGATGGTGGAAGTATGATAACACTGTCTTACTATGGAGCAGAAAAAGTAATTCCACATTATAATGTAATGGGTGTTGCCAAAGCGGCACTAGAGGCCAGTGTTATGTACCTTGCTGCTGATCTGGGTGGAAGAGAAATAAGAGTTAATGGTATTTCAGCTGGACCAGTCAAAACTTTAGCGGCTTCAGGTATTGGTGATTTTAGATATATTCTTAAATGGAATGAATATAATGCCCCTCTTAAAAGAAATACTAATTTAGATGATGTAGGAGGAGCAGCATTATTTCTTTTATCAAATTTATCGTCTGGAACTACTGGTGAGATCTTACACGTTGATTCTGGTTATCATGTTGTTGGAATGAAATCCCCAGATGCTCCAGATATATCGGTTGTATAGTAATGGCTAGTAACTCTTTTGGTAATATTTTTAGATACACTACTTTTGGTGAAAGTCATGGACCAGAAATAGGATGCGTTATAGATGGAGTACCTCCTGGAATTAAATTAACTCCGGAAGATATTCAACATGATCTAAATAAAAGAAAGCCAGGCTCCTCTAAATTTGTAACACAAAGAAAAGAAAAAGATATTGTGAGAATATCTTCAGGAGTTTTTGAAGGAAAAACAACGGGAACACCGATAGCTTTATTAATTAAAAATGAAGACCAAAAAACTAAAGATTACCAAGATATTAAGGATATTTATAGACCTTCTCATGCAGATTATACCTATCAAGAAAAATATAGAATCAGAGATTATAGAGGTGGAGGAAGATCTTCTGCACGAGAAACAGCTATGAGGGTTGCAGCAGGTGCAGTTGCGAAGAAAGTTCTTTCTAAAGTAATAGGTAAAAAAGTTGAAATTATTGGTTCGGTAATACAACTAGGTATGCATAAAATAGATAAAAAAAAATGGAATAAAAATAATATTAGTAAAAATCATTTTTTTTGTGGAGATAAAACTTCAGTTCCTATTTGGGAAAATTATTTAACTGATATAAGAAAAAAAGGATTATCNTGTGGNGCTATAATAGAAATAATAGCGAAGAATGTNCCTGTAGGATTNGGAGATCCTATTTATCAAAAANTAGATGCAAACATNGCAAGCGCNCTTATGAGTATAAATGCTGTAAAAGGGGTAGAAATAGGTGATGGNTTTTCTGTAGTTGACTTTACAGGGGAAACTAATGCAGATGAAATAAGAATAGATAAAAACAAAAATGTAAAATTTTTATCTAATCATGCAGGGGGAATTTTAGGAGGTATTTCNTCAGGACAGGATATCATTAGTAGATTTGTAGTAAAACCAACAAGTTCAATTTTACATGCAAGAAAAACAATAACTAAAAATAAAAAAGAAACAAATATAATTACAAAAGGTAGACATGATCCATGTGTAGGAATAAGGGCTGTACCAGTTGGTGAAGCAATGATTGCTATAGTGTTAGCTGATCATGCTTTACAACATATAGCTATCACTAGGAATTTNAAAAATGAAAAATAAAGAAGAAAATAATTATATTTGGGATTTAGATATTGAACCTAAATTAGATATACTTGATGAAGAAATGACAAGATATATTGAAGTATGTAAAGAAAAATTAGGTATGGTTCCTAATGTAATATTAGCAAATGCTTCCGATAAAGAAAGATTAAGAAACTTTGTTAACTTTTATAATAGGTTAATGATAAAAGAGGGATATTTAACAAAATTAGAACGTGAAATGATTGCAGTAGTAGTNTCTAGTTGTAATAAATGTTTCTATTGTTTAATTGCACATGGTGCAGCAGTAAGACAACTTAGTAACGATCAGATACTTGGTGATGAATTAATGATAAACTATAGNTCTGCNAGCNTAAGTGAAAGGCAAAGATTAATTTTAGATTTTTCCTATAAGCTTACAGAAACGCCAAGTAAAGTAGAAAATTCAGATAGAAATATACTNCGTAAAGCAAATTTTTCAGATGAAGAAATACTTGAAATAGTAGAAGTAGCTAGCTTCTTCAATATGTCAAATAGAATAGCAGTTGGAACTGATATGCGGCCTAACGCTGAATATCATAATATGGCTAGAAAATAATTATTTACTAGCATACATCAAATATTCAATATTTCCTTTTGCTCCCTTAATAGGACTTTCAATAATTTGATTTACTTTCCAATACATTTTATTTTCCATCCATGAACTAATATTTAAGCAAACATTATTTCTTANCTGTTCATCCTTNACAATTCCTCCTTTAGAAATAAATTTTTTTTNAAGCTCAAATTGTGGTTTAATTAAAGCTATTAATTTTGCTTTTTTAGAACATAATTTAATAGGCTCAGGAAGAATTTTAGTCAAACTTATAAAACTAGCATCACATACTAATATATCAATGTTTTCTAGTATATCCTCTTTACTAAGATATCTAGCNTTTTTCCGTTCTATAGAAACAACCTTTGGATTATTTGCTATTTTTTCATGTAGCTGGCCATAACCTACATCTATAGCATATAATTTTTTAGCGCCATTTTGTAATAATACATCACTGAAACCTCCAGTTGATGCTCCAATATCTAATGCTATTAAACCATTAACTTTAAGCTTAAAAATATTTAATGCGTGATCTAACTTAATACCACCTCTTGAAACCCATGGATGCAATGGCCCTCTATATACTATTTCAGCATCTCTAGAAATTGAATAACCAGGCTTNTCTAATTTTTTTTCTTTAAGATATACCTTACCTGCTATTATAAGCGATTGAGCAATTGATTTAGTTTCAGCAAAACCTTTTATCATTACTAATTCATCAAGACGAATTTTAGGTTTTTTCATTTTTTTCTATCTAAAATATAATCAGTAAGAAAATTCAAATAAACACCTCTTCTGCCATAGCTTGAAAGAATATCTTTAGCCTCGCTAATATAATTCATTGCTATTGTTTTAGCTTTTTGCTCTCCNTATAAATCAATAAAACTAAATTTTCCTTTTATTTTATCTTTATTAGTTTTTTTACCNAGTATTTTTTCATCTCCATGTATATCTAATAAATCGTCTTTTATTTGAAAAACCTTGCCTATAGCACTTCCATAATTATACATATTTTTATAATCTTTTGTTGAGCCCTTTCCTAGGATTGATCCAAAACAAGTTGCACACCTAATCAACGCACCTGTCTTCATCTCATTCATAATATTAATGCTATTCATATTCTTCTTTATAGGAAATAAATCTAAAACTTGTCCTCCAACCATACCTCCGCTGCCAGCAGATTTAGATAAAAGTGATATTAATTCAATGCATATATTTTGATCTATATTTTTATAATTATTAACTAATAAATTAAAAGAATCTGTTAACAAGGCATCTCCAGAAAGTATGGCTGTGGCCTCATTATATTTTTTGTGAAGTGTTTCTTTTCCTCTACGTATATCATCGTCATCCATAGAGGGTAAATCATCATGAATTAATGAATAAGTATGAACCATTTCTATAGCAATTGCAGCATAAATCGAAATTTCAAATTTTACTTCAAATAAGTTAGCACACTCATGTACTAAGAAAGGTCTAATTCTTTTTCCTCCTGTTGAATTAATATAAGAAATACTATCTCTTAAAGATTTTGGTGCATTATTAATAAAATATTTTTGATTATAAAATTTATCAAACTTTTTAGTAAAATTTTTTAAATATTCTAAAAAATTAACGTTATTCTCTTCTATTTTTTTAGTCACTCCGTATCCAACAATTTAGTGCTCAAATCACCATCCTTACCTACTTCAATTTTTTCTATGCGTAACTGGGCTTCTTTTAATTTTTTTTCACAGTGTTCTTTTAATTTTGTTCCTCTCTCATAGGCTTCTACAGCTTTATCAAGATCTATTTCACCTGAATCTAGCTGATTAACTATTTCTTCTAGTGATTTTAATGCTGTTTCGAAATTCATATTATTTATATCTTCTTTTGTAGTATTGTCTGACATTTGAAAAATCCAATATTTTTATAAAACTTATATAATAATAGTAATATATATGTATAATTCAATCTTGATAATAAATTATATAGGAAAAATTATGAGATCTGTCTTAATTCAAATTTTTATAGTAATATTTATTGCTATTTTAGCCTGGTTAGTATGGGATAATTGGTCAATCATTTCTGGTACAGATAATAATCAAACTAATAATTCTAAAGCAGAAAAACCTCCAACAGCTATTGATGCAAAACAGGTAAGAATAGATGATATAACTGTAGATATGGAAGTAGTTGGCAACCTAAAAGCATTAGAATCTATTGATGTTACATCTGAAGTAAATGGAATAGTAACAGAAATAAAATTTGCAGAAGGGCAAAAAGTAAAAAAAGATAATATTTTATTTATTTTAGAATCTAGTATTGAAAAAGCTGAGATAAGTATTCAAAATGCTGAAGTAGATAGGTGGACTGCTTTACTAGAAAGAAGACAGAGATTAGCAAGAAGTGCGGAAAAATTATCTGAGACTAATAATATAGCTAGAACACGTTTAGACCAACTTTTGACTGATGAGACTGAAGCTCTAGCGCAGCTACAAATAGCAAAAGCAACATTANAAATTGCTAATAATAAATTCTATAAAAAAATTATAAGAGCACCATTTGATGGCGTGATTGGACTTAANTTAAAAAGTATTGGAGAATATTTNGAACCAGGAGAAATTATAACAACACTTGATAGTATAGATCCAATAGAAATTGATTTTGAGGTTCCAGAATCCGCAATCTCTTCACTTAAAGTAGGAACAAACATTAAAACCTTTTCTAGAGCATGGGNCGATGAAGTTTTCACCGGTATTATTAAATCTATTGATACTAGAATTAGTCGTGATTCAAGATCTATAACTGTTAGAGCAGAAATAAATAATAATGAATTAAAACTTAAACCTGGAATGTTTATGATTGTTAAATTACCAGTAATGACACATAAAAATGCAATAATAATTCCAGAAGAGTCTGTTCTAACTGATGGTACGCAAAGAACTGTTTATGTAATAAATAATGGGGTAACTAAAGCTACTCCAGTTAAATTAGGTCAAAGACTTACTGGTGAAGTAGAAGTTATCGAAGGAATAGATGCAAATGCAATAGTTGTAACTGGAGGTATTCAAAAAGTAAGAGATGGCTCCAAAGTTACTATTCGTGAAAATAATAATTAAACTGGAATAATAGGTTATGACAAAAATACAAGATACTAAGGAACGCTCTCTTTTATTATCAGATATATCTATTAAAAGACCTGTTTTTGCTGCAGTTGTTAGCTTAATTTTAGTAATATTTGGGCTTTCCTCTATGAAGGACCTTGCGATAAGAGAATACCCAGATATTGATGCACCAATTGTTTCCGTAATTACACTTTATAAAGGTGCACCAGCTACAATAATTGAAAGTCAGGTAACNCAAATTATAGAAGAATCAGTTAGCGGAATTGAAGGAGTTAAGCAAATAACTTCTAAAAGTAGAGAAGAAAGATCAGAAGTCACAATTGAATTTGTTGTAACAAGGGATGTAGATGCTGCCGCAAGTGACGTTCGAGACAAAGTATCTGGTAGTGTCGGTAATTTACCTTTAGATGCAGAATCACCAGTAGTATTAAAAACGGAAGCAGATGCAAGTCCATTTATTTGGATTGGCATGAGAAGTAAGGAATGGAATGCTATTCAACTAAGTGATTATGCTGATAGATATCTAGTAGATACTTTTTCAGTGGTTCCTGGCGTAGCAAAAGTGATGATAGGTGGAGAAAGAAAACCAGCTATGCGAATTTGGTTAAATAGACGTTCTATGGCTGCATATGGTATTACAGTGAATGATATAGAAAATGCATTACTTAAGCAAAACTTAGAACTTCCTTCTGGTAGAGTAGAATCAAATAGAAGAGAGTTTGCAGTGAGGACTGATTCTGGCTTAGTAACAGAAGAACAATTTAAAAATATTGTAGTAATGCAAAAGTCTGATTATCTTATTAGACTTAGTGACGTTGCAGAAATTAATTTAGGTACAGAAGAAGAAAGATATGAAGTAAGAGCAAACGGTGAACCAGCAATTGGTTTAGGAGTAATCAAACAATCTAAAGCTAATGAATTAGAAATAGCAAATGGAATAAGAGCTAAATTAGATGAAGTACAAAATAGTCTTCCTCAACAAGTTGAACTTTTTGTAGCATATGATAGATCAAGATTTGTTGATGCTTCTATCAAAGAAGTTTTTAAAGCACTAGCCATAGCAATGGCATTAGTTATTGCAGTTATTTTTATATTCTTGAGATCTTTTTGGGCAACACTTATACCAGCAATAGCTATTCCTGTTTCTTTAATTTCATCATTCATTATTTTAAATATTTTTGGTTTTTCAATAAATGTTTTAACTCTTCTTGCATATGTTTTAGCAGTTGGTTTAGTAGTAGATGATGCAATTGTAGTTCTAGAGAATATACATAGAAGAATTGAAAATAAAGAACCAGTTCTTTTAGCTTCATTAAGAGGCTCTAGACAGATAGGTTTTGCAGTTATAGCTACTACACTTTCTTTAATTGCTGTTTTTGTTCCTATTTCTATGATGGGAGGAAATACTGGAAGATTATTTAGTGAATTTGGGATTTCTATAGCTGGTGCAGTATTATTTTCAAGTCTTGTTGCCTTAACTTTGACACCAATGATGTGTTCAAAAATTTTAAAACAAAAACAATCTAATAATTTACTCTATAGAGGTAGTGAAAAAATATTTTTATCACTTAATAAAGGTTATGAATGGGCATTAAATAAAACACTGTCTTTTCCTATTATTATATTAGCAATCGGAATAGCCTTTTCAGCAACTGCTTATAGTCTATACAAAGAAGTTCCAAAAGAATTTGCACCTACAGAAGATAGAGGAGTATTTTTAGTTGTTTTAATGGCTCCTGAAGGAGCTACCTTAAATTATACAAGAGATTATCTCTTAGAAGTAGAAGATAAACTGGCTGCTATTGGTCCTAAAGGTTCAAAAGAAATTGATACATTATTTGGAGTACTAGCTCCAGGGTTAAGTAGACCAAGTCCAGTAAACTTTGCGATTGCATTTGTTGTGTTGAAGCCTTGGCAAGATAGGATTAGAAGTCAACAAGAGATAGTAAGAGAATTTTTTCCCAAATTACTTGGAGTACCTGGTGCAAATGTATTTGCTATTAATCCTCCAAGCTTAAATCAACCTGGAAGAAAGTCTCCGGTTCAATTTGTACTAGGTGGACCAAGCTATGATACTCTAAAAGACTGGAGCAGAATTATTATTAATAAAGCTAAAGAAGAGAATCCAAAATTATTGAGTATTGATGCTGATTATAAAGAAACAAAACCTGAATTAAAAGTTGATATAAATAGAGATAGAGCAGCAACAATGGAAGTCTCTATAGCGGATATAGGAAGAACTCTAGAAACAATGCTTGGATCACGATTTGTAACTACACTTAATGATAGGGGTGTTCAATATAATGTTGTTATTCAAGCAAGAAATAAAGATAGAGAAACTCCAAATGATCTTGAAAATATATATATTAGAAACTCTAAAAATAATCTTATACCCTTAAATAATTTAATTACTACCAATGAAACTGCTGCTCCTAAGGAACTAAATAGATTCGATAGAATGCGTTCTGTTACAATTTCAGCTTCACTAGCCCCAGGTTATAGCTTAGGAGAAGCATTAGATTATCTTGATAACTTAGCAGTTACTAGTCTTCCTCCAGAAGCAAGAATTTCTTATGCAGGACAATCTCGTGAATTTAGAGATTCCTCTTCCTCACTAATGATTACTTTTGGACTAGCTTTATTAGTCGTATTTTTAGTATTAGCTGCTCAATTCGAGAGCTTTGTTCATCCTATTATCATTATGTTATCAGTACCATTAGCAATCACTGGTGCTCTGGCTACTTTATATATAACTGGAATTACACTAAACGTTTATAGTCAAATTGGTTTAGTAATGTTAATAGGTCTTGTTGCAAAAAATGCAATTTTAATAGTAGAATTTGCTAATCAATTAAGAGAACAAGGTAGATCTATAAGAGATGCTGTAAAAGAGTCAGCTGCAGCGAGATTAAGACCCATTTTAATGACTACTATTGCTACTGTTTTTGGTGCAATGCCTCTTGCTCTGGCTACAGGTGCAGGTGCAGAAAGTAGGGCTTCTATCGGATGGGTAATAGTGGGAGGTGTTACTTTTTCTACTATTTTAAGTTTATTTATAGTGCCTGCTTTATATGATCTTTTAGCAAGGTTTACTAAACCATCTAGCCACATTGCAGATAAGCTAAGAAGTTTAGAGGATGAATATAGTAAAAATGAACTTCAAATAGCGGAGTAATTTTATGAAAGCAGATTTTTTAATTATTGGTTCAGGAATGGCAGGAATGTCTGCCGCTTATAGACTTTCAAAATATGGAAAAGTAATAGTCNTAGAAAAGGAATCTTTACTTGGCTACCATACTACTGGAAGGTCTGCGGCTTTTTTTACTGAAAATTATGGAAATAAAATAATACGGTCCATTACTAAAGCAAGTAGGTATTTTTTAGAAAACCCGCCCTCCTGTTTTAAAAATATTGAATTAATGACTAAATACGGAGGATCACTCTTTATCGCTAATAAGCATCAATCTAAATTGGTAGATAAAGAATTAAATTATGCTAAATCTCTTTCTGCAAACGTGTTTGAAATAGAGAAAAAAGAAGTACTAAATATGGTTCCTGTTATTAGAGAAGAGTATTTAGACCGTGCACTTCATGAACCTGACTCAAAAGTTATGGATGTTGACTTAATTCATCAAGGGTTTGCTCGTGGACTTAAAGATAATGACGGAAAGATTATATTTAATTCAGAAGTACAAAAAATAGAAAAAAATAATAATTTATGGAAATTAATAACAAAGAATGATGAATTTTTTTCTCCCATAGTTATAAATGCTGCAGGAGCTTGGTGTGATGAANTTTCTATTNTAGCTGGATGTAACTCACTAAATTTANCNCCTAANAGAAGAACTGTAATAATTTTCGATCATTTAAAAGATATAAACACNTCTAAGTGGCCTGTAGTAATAGACATTGAAGATAATTTTTATTTTAAATCTGAAGCAGGAAAAATTTTAGCCTCACCAGCAGATGAAACAGATAGTCCNCCATGTGATTCACAACCTGAAGAATTAGATATAGCTNTAACAATNGATCGAATNGAAAATGCTACTAATTTTAAAATTAAAAACATTGACCATAAATGGTCAGGATTAAGGTCTTTTTTTCCTGACAGAACTCCTGTCGTAGGAGAGGACCCTTCAAGGTCTGGCTTTTATTGGCTAGCAGGACAGGGTGGATATGGAATACAAACTGCACCAGGNATTTCTAAAATTATAGAATGTCTAATAACTGGAAATAATTGGCCAGACTATTTATATGACCTCTCAATAACTCCAGAAACTTTAAGTCCAAAAAGAAAAATTTAGTATATTATGGTTGAGTTAATTTTATTTCGATCCTTCTATTTTTTCTAAGTGAAGCTGGATCAGAACCTATTTCTAATGGTTGAAATTCAGCAAAACCTGCAACTGATATTTTTTCTGAATCAACTCCGGAATTAATAAGCACTCTTCCAACAGAAATTGCTCTTGCTGCACTTAACTCCCAGTTAGAAGGATATAANGGTGTACTAATAGGGTTTTGATCTGTATGCCCTTGAATTTGTAAAACCCAAGGAATATCTTTAGGAATATCTTTTGTGATGTCTAATAGTATCCTAGACATATTAGATAATTGAATAAAGCCTTCTGAACCAACTTCTGCGGAACCTGATTCAAATAAAACTTCAGATTGAAATATAAACCTATCTCCTACTATTAAAATATCTTCTCTATTACCTAAAATTTCTCTTAACCTGCCAAAAAATTCAGATTTATATTGATTTAATTCTCCTACTTTAACAGCTAAAGCNGTATTTAATTTTTTTCCTANTTCAATTATTTGTATATCTTTCTTTTTGATATCTTCNGCATTAATATCTAATAAATTTTGAATAATATTAAGTTGATCCCTTAATTCAAGAATTTGCATATTTAATATACTCACTTGGTTCTTTGCCGCTTCAGATAATCTAACCTCTACTTCAGCATTTTCTAGTTTAACATTAGTTGCACGTAAAGTTATTAATAATTCCTGAAGCTCATTTTCTAAGTCTTGATTTTTATTTTCTAAATTTAAATTATCTTCTTTTATTTCATTAGTAGAATCTTTTAAAGCGCTTAATAGTCTATTTAATTCAATATTTTTACTTTTTAAATCTGTAAACTCCATTGCTAGTAGATCACTTGCAACTCCTGAATTATTTAATTTTTCATTAAGTCTAGAAATTGTACTTGTTAAGTTCTTATTTTCTTTTTTCTCGAGAGATAGTAATTCTGAAAGTTGATTAATCTGAATATTTAATCCTTCTAATGCATCATCTTTATTTGATAGTAGTTTAGACAAGAGAAATTCAGAAGAGACAAAAATAGTTAATAAAAATATTAAAACTAGTAATAAAGTTGATATCGCATCAACGAATCCTGGCCATATTTCAGTTGATCGTCTAGTTTTACCTCTCGACCTAATCAAATTTAAAACTCCTAATTCTTATTTTTTNTTTTTTTCAACAGCAGCAGATATAGTTTTTGCTAATAATTTAATNTCTGATCGCAATTCACTNGCNAGTTGCTTNCTAGCTTGNTTACTATCTTCCACTAATCTTTTAATAGAAATATCCATACTTCTAATATGTTCTTTTGTAGGCTCATCTAGACCATTTGGATTATCTTTCATCAATTCTACCATAGGTGTTATATCAATTGATTTGTCATTAATTTTATCAAAATTCTTTTGATTGGTTTTTATTTGATCAGCAACAGCAGACATTTTTTCAGCCAAATTTGCAAAATTATCTGCTAGATGCTTTCTTTCATCTTCTCCGCGACCTAAGGTTCTTTGTAAAGANTCAATACTTTCTGCAGTTTGCTCAAGCAGTGCTTGAACATATACTGGAACTCCGTCTTCTTGAATTTTTTTAGAATCTTTATTATTAGATGGATTTATTGAAATTAAACTCATAGAGGATAACCATTCTTCCACATCATTATAAAATTGATTTTGTGCTTGTGAAGCTTGTATATCTAAAAAACCAAGTATTAGGGACCCAGATAATCCAAACAAAGATGAAGAGAAAGCTGTACCCATACCATTTAAGGGTTGTTTCAAACCCTCTTTCAGNTTTAAAAACATAGAAGTATTATCTTCACCAGTAACTCCTAATGAATTTATGACTGCCCCTACGGAATCAATAGTGCTTAATAAACCCCAGAAAGTACCTAGTAAACCTAAAAATACTAACAATCCGATTAAATAACGTGAAATTTCTCTTGTTTCATCTAATCTTAAAGTTAAACTATCTAAGAGTGATCTCATAGCTAATGAAGATATAGTAAATCTACCTTTATGCTCTTCTAACATTCCTGCCATNGGAGCTAATAAAATTAATTTTTTATNTTTTACATTTCCTGTTAAGCCTTTTGACTTATTCCTTCTGTAATTCTCTATCCATANAATTTCTGGTATTAAGGTATATACTTGCCTCAATATAATTATTATTCCAAATATTAAAACAGCAAAAATTAAGCCATTTATAATTGGATTAGTCAGAAATGCATTTATTAGTGAACTTATTAGAAAAAAACCTAATACTAAATTAAGTATAATAAAAATTATCATTCTTTGAATAAATCTATTTGGACTATTCATCTCTTTCACCAAAATTTTTATTAATTAATGACATAACTTAAAATAAGTTAATTAATAAATTATTACAACTATTTGATATTTTGGAACTTTATGAATTTAANATATTTTGTAATTCTTTAACAATATTAACATTACCAGCTACAATATTTCCTGTCAGTAATGGGTTTTCTATATTATCTATTCCTAAAGCTAAACCACCTGCTTCTTTCACTAATATTATTCCAGCTGCNACGTCCCAAGNACTTAAACCATATTCCCAAAACCCATCNACCTTCCCTGCGGCAACATAAGCTAAATCTAAAGAAGCAGCACCAAATCTTCTNAGACCTGCTACTTTTGACATAACCNCTTNTTGACTTCTAATNTGCTGTTTATGATCTCCGCGNCCAAGAAATGGAATTCCCANGGCAATTACAGATTTGTCAAGACTACTTTTATTAGTAACTCTTAACCTTTGGTCATTTAAATATGCTCCAGTTCCCTCTTCTGCCCAATAAAAATCATTATGAACAGGGTCATATACTAATCCTGCTATTAACTTATCTTTCTGATTCAAAGCTATAGAAATACCAAAATATGGTATACCATTCATAAAATTTAATGTGCCATCAATAGGGTCAATAATCCAAGTAAATTCATTATCATTAATATTACTTTTATNATTACCTTCTTCCATTAAAAACCCATAATTTTCTCTTGCNNTAGAAAGTTCATAATGAATAATTTCTTGTGCTTTTATATCAGCCATTGTTACAAAATCATTTTGCCCTTTTACAGAAACCTGAAGTTTTTCTAATTCTCCAAAATCTCTCAATATTGACTTAGATGCTTTTCTAGCAGCAGCCATCATTATAGTAATATTCGCTGAATATCTAATCATAAAATTTCCTATGAGTTTAAGTTTTTTCTTTTCCTACGTAGCTACAGTCTATAGTGGCTACTATTACTTTAGTACCTACAGTAATATGCGGTGGAACCATAATACGTAAGTCATTATCTAAAATTGCTGGTTTATAAGAAGATGATGCTGTTTGTCCCTTTACTACTAATTCAGTTTCTATAACTTCATGCACTACCTGTTCAGGCAGATCTATTCCTATTGGCTTTCCATCAACTATTTCTAAAGTAACTTCCATACCATCTTTTAAAAAAGCTTTTTGCTCCCCAATTAAAGAAATTGAGAGCTCAATTTGTTCAAAATTTTCTGAATCCATGAAAGTTAACATTTCATCACTGCTAAATAAATACTGATAAGATCTAGTGTCAATACTTAATTTTTCTACTACTTCATTTGCTCTGAAGCGTTCATTCAATTTTGACCCCGTCTTTAAGTTTTTAAGTTCTACCTGGTTGAAAGCACCTCCCTTTCCAGGCTTTACTGCCATACATTTTATTGCTCTCCATTGAGCATTTTGATGCTCTATAATATTTCCAGGCTTAATTGCATTTCCGTTAATTTTCATNTGAGGAATACTCCTATAATCAATATTTTAATTATAACTTAATTTTAAAATAGGTTTATAATAACTTTTTAAGTTTAAATATATAAATTTTTAAACTAAAATNTTTTCGAATTTTTTTATAGCTATTTCTGGTTGCTCTTTATTATTCCATATACAACCGATTACAGCTATAAAGTCAACACCTACTTTAACTAACTCTTCACAGTTTTTAGAGTTAATACCACCTATTGCNACACAAGGAATATTACTTATATAGACCCAATCTTTAACGGTAGTTATTTCTGCCTTTGACTTTGGTTTTTTTGTTTTAGTCTCAAAAAAAGCTCCAAAAGCAACATAATCTGCACCATTTTCTCCAGCTTCCATAGCTAAGTGCTTAGAATTATAACATGACGCACCAATTATAGCTTGCGTACCTAATAATTTTCTAGCCTCTAAAATACTTCCATCATCCTCGCCTAAATGAACACCATCTGCTTTAACCTCATAAGCTAAATCTAATCTATCATTTAATATGAACGGAACTTTATATTTTTTACATATTGGAATGAGTTGTTTAGAAGCAGAAATTATATAATTATCTTCAGTACTTTTTAATCTTAATTGAAAACAAGATACTAAACCTGTTTTTAAGACTGNTTCCAACACTTTTGAAAATTCATTAACTTTTATATGATCAGGTGAAATTAAATATAATTTTGTTAATAACTTTTTATTATTCATAATTCCTTTAATTTTTACCTTTATAAATATCTATTACTTGAGTAAGCAAAGATAAAGCTTCTTCCCTTGGTCTTTGGAAAGTATTACGTCCAATAATAGAGCCATTACCTCCTCCATCACGAATTTCTCTTATATCATTTAATAAATCTTGCATATTTGTAAATGCATTTCCTGAAAAAACTACTATTCTTCTATTATTAAAAGATGACTGCATAACATGAGCAATTCTTTTAGTTAAGCTTGAAATATCTACATCTTTATATGAATTTTGAGCTTCTTTTTGTTCTATATGTTCTGATGGAGGTTTTACTTTAATAATATGTGCCCCTAATAAAGCTGCCATATGTGCTGCATAAGCACATACATCCATAGCTGTTTCGCCTTCTTTGGATAAATTTCCTCCTCTAGGGTAAGACCAAACTACTACAGCTAAACCAAAAGATTTTGCTTCTATTGCCAACTCTTTAAGTTCTTCCATCATCTCAAATTGATATTCCGAACCAGGATAAATAGTAAAACCTACGGCCATACAACCTAGTCTTAAGGCATCTTCAATTGACCCATGTACTGCCTGATCTTTTAGTGTTGATAGACTATTTGCACTATTTAATTTTAATATAGTTGGAATCTGTCCAGCAAAAGTATCTGCACCAGCCTCTAACATTCCTAAAGGAGCTGCATATGCATTTAAACCTGCATCGATTGCAAGTTTATAGTGATAGTGAGGATCATAGGCATCAGGATTAGGAGAAAAAGATCTTGCAGGACCATGTTCATATCCTTGGTCTACAGGTAATATAACTAATTTACCAGTACCTGCTAATTTTCCATGCATCAAAATTCTAGCAATATTAGCCTTAGTTCCAGGATTATCACTTTCATAATTATTTAATATATTTTTTACTACTTTAGTAATTTTCATTAAACTTTCTCCCTATTTTAATCATTCAAAACTTGTAAACCAGGCAATGATTTGCCTTCTATCCATTCCAAAAATGCACCACCTGCAACAGAAATATATGAAAAACCTCCTGAAGCTCCTGCATGATTTAGAGCAGAAACAGTGTCTCCTCCTCCAGCTACACTTACTAATCCCCCTGCTCTAGTCATCATTGCAGCTGTCAAAGCACATGAAGAAGTACTTTCATCAAAAGGTGGTATTTCAAATACACCAAGAGGTCCATTCCAAAGAAGTGTTTTACTATTGATAATCCCATTAGATATTAATTCTACTGTTTTTTCTCCTACATCTAAAATCATATTATTTTTTTTAACATTATCTAAATCAACAGCAAAACTTTCAACTCCAAATTCTAATTTATCTGCAACTATTGCATCTACTGGCAAAATAATATCACAACTCACAGTTTTTGCCTTTTCCATAATATTTTTTGCTTCTTCTAACATATCTTTTTCATAAAAAGATGAACCTATATTTAAACCTTTGGCTGCTAAGAATGTATTAGCCATTCCTCCACCAATAGCTAGATATTTCATTTTTTCCACTAAATTACCTAATAGCTTTAATTTAGTAGAAACTTTAGAACCACCAATAATAGCCATCATAGGAGGCTCAGAATTTTTTAAAACCTTTTCAAGCATTTCTATCTCTAGTTGTAATGCTAAACCAGCATATGATGGCAGGTATTTTGTTATTCCATGGACTGAAGAATGAGCCCTATGACAAACAGAAAAAGAATCATTAATATATATATCAGCTAAATCAGCTAAAGATTTACAAAATACAGGATCATTTTTTTCTTCTCCTTCATAGAATCTTACATTCTCTAAAAGAGCTATTCCACCATTCGGTAAATCACTAATAACCTGCTTGGCAACATCTCCAATACAATCTGGTATAACTACTACTTCAGACGCTTTGAAAACTTCTGATATACTTTCTGACACAAATCCTAATGAAAAATTTTCATCGAACTTTCCTCCTGGTCTTCCAAAATGAGACAATAAAGCTACTTTTGCTCCTTTATTTACTAAAGTAATAATTGTTGGAGCATGTCTTTCTATTCTACTAGTATCCGAAATTTCTCCATCCTCAGAAATTGGAACGTTGAAATCACATCTTACTAAAACAACCTTACCAGTAACATCTAAATTCTCAATGGTTTTAAGCGGCATATTTATTTCCCCATAAGAACTGCGACATCAGCCATTCTATTTGAAAAACCCCATTCATTATCATACCAAGATAAAACTCTAACTAATTTTTCTTTAACAACTTGCGTTTGAGTAGCATCAAAATTTGAAGAAGCAGGATTATGATTAAAATCAATTGAGACTAAGGGTTCACTATTATATGTTAAAATACCTGACATACTTCCAGAAGCAGCTTCTTTAATTGAGTTATTAATTTCTTCTATTGATGTAGATTTTTCTGCATAAAAAGTTAAATCCACCATTGATACATTTACTGTCGGAACTCTTACAGCAGTCCCATCCAATTTACCTGACAATTCTGGCAATACCAAACCAACAGCCTTTGCTGCACCTGTTGATGTTGGTATCATTGAGGATGAAGCAGCTCTAGCTCTTCTTAAATCAGAATGTAAAGTATCTAAAACTGGTTGGTCTCCTGTAAAAGCATGCACTGTTGTCATGAAACCACTTTCAATACCTACTACCTGATTTAATATTTTTGCTACTGGCGCTAAGCAATTAGTTGTGCAACTTGCGTTAGAGATAATCTTATGATCTTTTTTGATACCAGTCTCATTGACACCATGAACTACAGTGTAATCGACCCCATTCCCTGGAGCTGATATTAATACCTTCTTTGCTCCAGCTANTATATGTTTATTTGCATCTTCTTTCTTAGTAAATAATCCAGTACACTCTAAGGCTATATCAATTCCTAAATCACCCCATGGAAGATCTTCAGGATTTCTTTCAGAAAAAACTTTAATATTTCCATGCTCAGTATTAATTCCATCAGAAGTAACAGTCACTTTACTATTTAGCTTACCATGAACACTGTCATAACTTAATAAATGAGCATTAGCTTCGACAGAACCCAAATCATTAATTGCTACAACACTAATATCATTTCTTTTGGATTCTATGATAGCTCTTAAAACTAACCTGCCAATTCTTCCAAATCCATTTATTGCTACTTTTACTGTCATGTGTTTCTCCTATTTAATATTAATTTAGCTGAACTCATTACTTTTTCTTCAGTAATAGAAAAGTGCTTATATAAATCTTTAGCCGGAGCAGAAGATCCAAAACTAGTCATTCCTATAAAAATATCATTTTCATTCAATATGTAATCCCAGCTCTGTCTCACTCCCGCTTCTATAACTATTTTAGGAATAGATTTAATAATTGTGTCTTTATATTCTTTATTTTGCATATAAAACCTATCCAAACAAGGAACAGAAATTACTCTTACTTTAATACCTTCAAGTTCAAGTTTTTCTGCTGCATTTACTGCAATTTCAATCTCAGAGCCAGAAGAATATAAACAAACATCTGCATCATCTCTGTCAACTAGTATATATGCGCCTAAAGCTGATAAATTATTTTTTATAAACTTCTTTCTGACTGGTTTTAAATTTTGTCTTGATAAAGCAATAATACTAGGAGTATTTAGTGATTGTAGAGATGCTTGCCATACTTCTAAAGTTTCTATGCTATCTGCTGGCCTCCATACTTCTAAATTAGGAATGGCTCTTAAAGCAGATAAATGTTCTACAGGTTGATGTGTAGGTCCATCTTCACCAAGCCCNATAGAATCATGAGTCATAATATATATAACCCTTAAACCCATTAAAGCTGATAGACGAATAGAAGGTCTACAGTAATCAGTAAATACTAAAAATGTTCCCCCATATGGAATTAAGCCAGAATGAAGAGCTATTCCATTCATTATAGCAGCCATTCCATGTTCTCTTATTCCATAATATATATAACTTCCATTAAAGTCGCTTGAAGTAATTGTCTTTTGGCTTTTTGCTAGAGTATTATTAGATCCAGTNAAATCTGCTGAGCCTCCAATTAAATTAGACAATTTNTCTGTTAATTCGTTAAGAACATTCTCACTAGACTTTCTTGTTGCCAAAGAAGTATCATCTTTAGATAAATCTTCTTTATAAGATTCTAATAAATTCTCAATATTCATCACATGCTTATTTTCTATCAAGTCACTAATCTCACTAAAATAAGAAGAATTTGAATATTCTTTTTGCCAAGTCTGTCTTTTATCAGCACCTTTGGAACCATTCTTTTTCCAACGTTCCAAGATTGTTTCTGGAATAGTAAAAGCATCATGTTTCCATTGCAATTCTTCTCTAATTAACTTTATTTCATCCTCTCCCATTGGAGATCCATGACTAGAAGACTTTCCTACTTTATTCGGAGAACCAAACCCTATTTTTGTCTTACATGCTATTAAAGAAGGTCTCGAATCACTTAACGATTCTTTAATGGCTTCCTCAACTTCTAATGGAGAATGTCCATTACATTCCTTAGTATGCCAATTACTCGCTTTAAAACGAAGAAGCTGGTTATCCGAAGTAGATAAAGAAGTNGGNCCATCTATCGATATACCATTATCATCAAATAAAACTATTAACTTTCCAAGTCCTAAATGACCAGCAAAAGAAATTGCCTCCTGACTAATTCCTTCCATTAAGCATCCGTCTCCAGCTATTACATAAGTATTATGATCAAATAAATCATGCCCGTATCTTTCAGACATAATTTTTTCTGCTAAGGCTATACCTACTGCATTAGCTATTCCTTGGCCTAATGGACCAGTAGTAGTTTCAATCCCTGCGAGCTCTCCATATTCAGGATGTCCTGCTGTTTTTGAGTGTAAAGCTCTAAAGTTTTTTATATCATCAATAGTTATATCTTTATAACCATTAAGATATAATAATGAATACAAGAGCATAGAACCATGACCGGCACTTAGAATGAATCTATCTCTATTTAGCCAATCTGGATTGCTACTATCAAACTTCAAAAATTTAGTAAATAATACTGTTGCAACATCTGCCATTCCCATAGGCATCCCAGGATGCCCCGAATTAGCTTTTTGAACCGCATCTACAGAAAGCATTCTAATAGCATTAGAAAGATCGTCATGGTCCTTTTCTCTATCCATTATCATAATATATTTAATATCCTAAAAAAGTTAATAGAGAAATATTAAAAAAATAAAATAAGTTTTTTCTCTACTATNTTGCCAATATANGTTAANTCATCCTATTCTCTTATAGGAAATTATTTTAATAAAATAAAACGTTATTTAATTTTTGTAGACAAAAAATATATAAATTAGGAATATGGTTATATGAAAGACTTAAAAACATCATTAAATAAATTTAATTCTATTACAGAAAAATTAAATTCTATAGTTGAGAAATACGATAGTGATTCTAAAGTCAATAATATTGAAGATATTCTTCTTAAAGAAAATCAAAAACTAAAAAATAAATATGCTGATACTCTGAATAAACTAGAAAAAATTTTAGCTAAAATTAATAAACTAAATAAAAAAGGTTAATAATGCCTGAAGTAGATATAATAATAAATAATAGAGAACATAAAATTGCTTGTTCTCCAGGGGAAGAAAATAGAGTCAAAGAACTTGCAGCTTTATTAAATGAAGAGGTATCAAATATTGTAAATACTATTGGACAAATTGGAGACGTTAAATTGATGGTACTAGCTGCCATAACAATACTAGATAAAAACCAAGATATTATTGATGAAGCAGTTAAAGACATAGATAATAGCTCTAAAAAATTAGAAGCAATATTTAGTAAAATTGAAAAAAATATTTAGTACAATTTATAATTAATGCTACTTGTTAATTTATAACTTATAATTTATATTTAAATAGGAGTAATTGCTGCGAGATGCGAAATAATGAAAAACTCCAGGACCTTTCTAATCACTCGGGAGTTACCTCTGCTAAGACCGTGGTCTTTTTATGCGATTCCCACCTAATAACTTAGGCTCCAAGGTGGTTATTCAAAAAATTCGGTCTAGGCGGCATTACTCCGAAAATAAAAGTACAGCAAGAAAAGAGCTTATCAAAGAAAGAAAATTATTTTTTGCTCAATCAATAGAAGCTTCAAATAATATAGCAGGTAATTTAATAAAATATTTTATTTATAATAATTATTCAATAATTAATAAAAAAATCTCTATATATTGGCCAATAGGGTCTGAGGTAAACACCAAGCCTTGTATTGCAGCATTATATGATTTTGGGGCCAAAATATGTTTAGCATCTACAGAGGACAATGATGTAAAATATAGATTATGGAAACCAAATGATAAAATAGAAATCAATAAACTAGGAATAAAAATAAATAGTAAGGAAGTAAAAAATCCTGATATTATAATTTGTCCCTTACTCGGCTTTGATAATAAATTAAATCGTTTAGGAAGAGGAGGCGGTTACTATGATAAATCGCTATATAAGTATAAAAATACAATGAAAATTGGATTGGCTTATTCTGTTCAAAAAATAAACATACTGCCGAAAGAAAAACACGATGTAAGTATGGATGCTATTATAACAGAAAAAAATATATATAATTAAACTTGCAACTATTAAGGAATACTCAATGAATATTTTGTTTTTAGGTGACGTTATGGGAAANTCGGGNAGACAAGTATTAAAAAATCAATTACCACAACTCAAAAGAGATCTTCAGATAGANACAGTAATTGTNAATGGNGAAAATGCNGCNGGAGGATTTGGAATAACTCCAAAAATTTGTGAAGAATTTTATGAATTNGGAGTAAATGTAATAACTACAGGAAATCATGTATGGGATCAAAAAGAAATTATCCCTTACATAAGTAAAGATAATTATATTTTGAGGCCTCATAATTTTCCACAAAGCGTCCCAGGTAAAGGNTTTGTAATATATAAAGATGCAATGGACAGAAAAGTATTAGTAATAAATGTTATGGCTNGACTTTTTATGGACCCACTAAATGATCCCATCGAGACAATTTATAATATATTAGATAACTATAAAATAGGTGAAAATGTTTCAGCTATAATTATTGACGTTCATGGCGAAGCAAGTTCNGAAAAAATGGCCATAGGTCATACTTTTGATGGAATAGTAAGTTTTATTATAGGTACACATACTCACATACCTACATTAGATGCTCAAATACTAGAAAATGGTACAGCTTTTCAATCAGATGCAGGAATGTGTGGAGATTATGATTCTGTAATAGGAGGAGAAAAAGAAGGTTGGGTTGCCAGATTTAAGCATAAAATGCCAACTGGAAGAATCAACGTTAGTTCAGGTGAGGCAACATTATGNGGAGTTTTTGTTTGCATTAATGATACAGATGGAATGGCTGTTCATATAGAACCNATAATTAAAGGTCCACATCTAATTAATAGATATCCAGAAAAAATATAAAAATATAATTTATATTTATTAAAAGTAAGTATAATAAATATAAATATTAAAGTATTGAGAGTAATATGGCAGGACATTCAAAATTTAAAAATATNCAATATAGAAAAGGAGCACAGGACGCTAAAAGAGCTAAATTATTTTCTAAAATGGCAAGAGAGATAACTGTGGCGGCAAAGACAGGTATTCCTGAAGCAGAAAAAAACCCTAGATTAAGAAATGCTATTATAAGCGCTAGGGCAGAAAATATGCCAAAGGATAGAATAGAAAAAGCTGTTCAAAAAGCTATAGGAGGCAATGATGATGCTGTATATGAAGAAATACGTTATGAAGGTTATGGTCCTGGAAGTGTGGCTGTTATAATTGATGTGCTCACTGATAATAGAAATAGAACTGCATCAGAAATTCGTTCAGCCTTTAGTAAAAATGGAGGTTCCCTNGGAGAAACAGGAAGCTTAGGGTTTGTTTTTAAAAGAAAAGGCGTGATCAAATTTAATAATGAAAAATTTGATGAAGATACTTTTTTTGAGCAAGCAGCAGATGCGGGAGCAGAAGATATTATTTCTGAAAAAAATGAACATACTGCTATTTGTGTTGCTGNAGAATTCGGAAAAGTTAGAGATACATTAACAGATAAAATAGGAGATCCTANCAGTGCCAAATTAGAATGGGTTCCGCAAAATTTACAACCCATCAATGAAGAGCAAGCAGAGAAGATACTAAAATTTATTGATATATTAGAAGACAACGATGATGTTCAGACGGTTTACACAAATTTAGATGTTTCTGAAGAGGTTATGGATAAAATAAAAAATAACTAATTATGAATAGGAAAAATTAAAATGCGTCTTTTAGGTTTAGACCCTGGGTTACGTCATACAGGATGGGGTATNATAAATACAAAAGATGATANTATATCATGGATTGCAAGTGGAAACGTTTCACCNAAAAACTCCCTTTGTATTTCAGAAAGATTAAAAATNATNCATAATGAATTAAATGAAATTATTCATGAATTTAATCCTAGCGTTGCGGCTGTAGAAGAGGTTTTTGTTAATATGAATGGGCAATCCACNCTAAAATTAGGTATGGCTAGAGGAACAGCTATAGCANCTTGCTCTATAAAAGGTCTNAAAGTTTTTGAATACGCTCCAACTAGAGTAAAACAATCACTTACTGGCTCAGGAAGAGCAAAGAAAGATCAAGTAGAATCAATGGTTAAAATTCTTTTACCAGGNTGTAAAATAAAAACTGAAGATGAATCTGATGCGTTAGCTGTTGCAATTTGTCATANATTTTTTTCACAATCTAAATTACATAATGTTGAAAGAGTATAATTGAATGATTGCTAAACTAAGAGGTATTATAGATCAAATTGGAGAAGACTATATTATTATCGACGTCTCTGGTGTTGGCTATCTAGTTTATTGCTCTAGCAAAGTTATAAATAAATTGTCAACAAAAGGACAATTAGATGAAATTTTAATTCAAACTATAGTTAGAGAAGATCAAATAACTTTATATGGATTTAAAGAAGAAAATGAAAAATATTGGTTTGATTTATTATTAAAAGTACAGGGTGTAGGAGCTAAAACAGCAATAAAAGGGTTATCTATAATGACTCCAGAAGAATTAGAAATGGCAATTTTATCTGAAGATAAAACATTATTAACAAGAATTCCAGGAATAGGTAATAAAGGAGCATTGAGAATATGTTCTGAGTTAAAAGACAAAACTCTTAATATATCTATTCAATCAATGTCAAAACCAAAACAAAATAGTAATATTCAAGACCTTATAAGTGGTCTCATAGGCTTAGGTTATGGTCACCATGAAGCATATGAAGTGATATCAAAATTAAGCAACGATGATAAAAGTAAAAAAGTAGAAGATATGTTACAAATAGCCCTTAAAATTATTTCTGAGAAAAGAAAATGAATATAGAAAATGAAAAAAATAATAGTCCAGTGGCTAATACAATAAGAGATCATAAGGATATTAACTTAAGGCCACAAAATTTAACTGAATTTATAGGACAAAATACTTTATGTAATAATCTAAATATTTTTATGCAAGCCACAAAAAAAAGAAAAGAAGCATTAGACCATGTATTACT
Organism: Alphaproteobacteria bacterium TMED109; assembly: GCA_002171375.1. Classification (GTDB taxonomy): domain Bacteria; phylum Pseudomonadota; class Alphaproteobacteria; order TMED109; family TMED109; genus TMED109. The sequence continues at coordinate 10,847 of NHFK01000007.1, read as the reverse complement.
ATATGGTCCGCCAGGTTTAGGTAAGACTACTCTAGCAAAAATAATTTCAAATGAACTAAATGTTAATTTTAGGTCTACTTCAGGACCTATAATACAGAGACCTGGAGATTTAGCGGCTTTACTTACAAGCCTTGAAAAAAATGATATTTTATTTATAGACGAAATACATAGATTAAATAATACAGTAGAGGAAATACTTTATCCTGCTATGGAAGACCTTCATTTAGATATTATGATTGGAGAAGGCCCCTCAGCAAGATCGGTAAAAATAGACTTACAACCATTTACATTAATTGGTGCAACTACAAGGGCAGGATTATTATCTAATCCCTTAAGAGATCGTTTTGGAATACCCGCAAGATTAGAGTTTTATGAAAATGAAGATATGAAAGAAATTGTTTTAAGATCATCAAACTTATTAAATATTAAAATTGATGATGAAGCAGCATTAGAAATTGCTCAAAGATCAAGAGGTACGCCTCGAGTAGCAAGTAGGTTAGTTAGAAGATTAAGAGATATTATTACATCTTTAAATAAAGAGAACATAGAAGTTAAAAAAGATGTTGCTGATGAAGCTCTATTGCAATTAGGTGTTGATAAAAATGGACTAGATAAAATGGATCAAAATTATTTAAATCATCTTATTAATGATCATAATGGAGGCCCAGTAGGTTTAGAAACATTAGCAGCTCAAATGGGAGAACAAAAAGACTCTATTGAGGATGTAATCGAGCCTTATTTAATACAGAAAGGCTTTCTTCAAAAAACTCCAAGAGGCAGAGTAGCAACAAAAATAGCCTTGGAAAATTTGTTTAAAAAATAATAGAAATGCCACAAAAAACTAATAAAATATCAATATTTAATTTTAATAATACAATAAGAGTTTATTATGAAGATACTGATTCTGGTGGAGTTGTTTACCATGCAAATTATTTAAAATANGCAGAAAGATCAAGAACAGAGATGTTAAGAAAATATAAAATAGAACAAGAAAAATTAAAAATAGATTTTAATATTCAATTCATAGTAAAAAATTTATTTATTGAATATTATGCTTCTGCTAAATTAGATGACTTATTAAATATCAAAAGCTTAATAATACAAATATCTTCTGCTAAAATTATAATGGAACAAAGTATATTTAATAAAAAAAAATTATTGGCAAAAATTAATGTTACATTAGGTTCTGTAAACCTAGAAGGAAAACCTAGCCGTCTGCCTAAATTTGTATTAAATATATTAAATACTACATGAACTATTAAGGAGCAATATATGGAAAATGAGCTAATAGCTAACGCACCACTAGACGTATCATTTTGGGGTCTAGTATTGCAAGCGGATGCAGTAGTAAAAATTGTTATGCTTATTTTACTTTTGGCTAGTATATGGTCTTGGTCAATAATTATTGAAAAAACAAGAAAGTTTTTTTCTCTTAAAAGAAAAGCTCAATTATTTGAAGATGCATTTTGGTCAGGTGAGTCACTNGAAGACTTATATAAAGAGGAAGAAAAAAGTCCTCTNCATCCTTTATCCGTAGTTTTTGTTGCAGGTATGTATGAATGGACTCGAGCAAGTAAAAATAATTCTTTATCTAACCAAAATATACANGCAGGGCTNCAAGAAAGAATTCACCAAGTAATGAATGTCGCCGTTACTAGAGAATTAGAGAATATAGAAAAAAATATTGGCTTTTTNGCTACAGTTGGTTCTACAGCGCCATTTATAGGTTTATTTGGAACAGTTTGGGGAATTATGAATAGCTTTCAATCTATTGCTTTAAGCAAAGATACGTCTCTTGCAGTTGTGGCTCCTGGAATAGCAGAAGCATTATTAGCTACTGCTTTAGGTTTAGTAGCTGCAATTCCTGCTGTTATTGCATATAATAAATTATCTAATAACCTTAATACTTATGCGCTTAGACTGCAAAATTTTGCAAGTGAGTTTGAAGCATTACTATCTCGTCATTTATCAGAACAGAACTTAGAAAAATGAATGTAGAAAATAAAAACACAAGAGGCTTTCAAAATAAGCCAATGTCAGAAATAAATGTTACTCCTTTAGTGGATGTTATGCTTGTTTTGTTAATTATATTTATGATTACTGCTCCATTAATGACCTCTGGAGTATCAGTAGACCTCCCTGTAACGGACTCAGAAGCTATTTCTGGTCAAGATGAACCTCTAACTATAACTATTAATAAAAATAAAGAAATATTTATTGGTGATAGTATAATTAAAGCAGAAGCATTAGAAATAAAATTNAAAGCAATAGCAAATTTAAACAAAGAATCAAGAATCTTTATTCGGGCAGATGAACTATTACCTTATGGTGANGTTATGNTTTTAATGAGCAGAATAAAAAAAGCAGGTTATAATAAGGTTGCATTATTAACTAAACAGAAAATTGAAAAATAAAAATTGAAAAAAGCTTTTTATTCATCTTTATCAATTCATATATTAGTCTTTATTCTCATATCTATAACATTACCAGAAATAAAAACTAAAGAAATAGACTATATCTCTGTTGAAATAATTAATGAGGAAACTAATGAAAAGACAATTTCTGAAGAAACTAAGGAAAATAAAAAGCCAGAAAAAAAAATAAAAGAAACCAAAACAATTAAATTTAAGCCTCAACCTCCAAAACAAAAGCCAATAATTAAGAAAGAGAACCCTGAACCNAAAGCTGAAATTATAAAAGCTAAACCACCACAAAAAAAACCTGAATTTAAAATAAAAGAGACTGAAATTAAGAAAAAAATTGAGACTGCTAAAAAAGAAAATAACGATGAAGTTTTTGATGATATGTTGAAAAATTTAGCAAAATATGAAGATCAACCNATAAAACCTGAGAATAAGGCTTTAAATAAACCAAAGCAGAAAAATTCAAAATCACCACAACAAATTAANAATATGCAGAAAATGATTGTAGGTAAAATTTATAACCAAATTAAAGAAAATTATACTTTACCTCCTGCGCCAGACTTAAAAGTTTTAAATGATATTACGGTTCAATTAAGAATATATGTAAGGCCAGACGGAACCATAAATAAAACTATAGTAAATAAAAACTCTATAANAAGAGCTAAAGAAGATCCANCTTATTTACCTTATGTGGANGCAGCACAACGAGCTATAAGAAAATTNGGTAAATTCACTAAACTACCAGAAGAAGAATATAATTTATGGAAAATAATAGATATTAGCTTTACACCTTACCAAACATAAATAAAATACTATNTATTGGAGATTAAATTGAATAAAATTAGAAAATNTTTTTCAAAATTTGTTATATTTTTTTTCATATCAANATCATTTATCTTAACTTCTTTGCCTAGCATATCTNAATCAGCAGATAAACCCCTACAAATTGACATAATGGGTGGAAATATTCAGGCGATGCCTATTGCTATATCCTATTTTTCCACTGAAGAAAATTTAAAGGAGTTAAANTTACATAAAAATATTCCAAACTTAATTGCAAATAATTTAATTAACTCAGGATTATTTAAGTTATTAGATAGAGATGCTTATATGCAAAATCCTGATCAATTAAATGCTCNCCCTAAATTTAGAGACTGGAGAATTATTGATGCTCAAGCACTTATATCAGGAAAAATTATAAAAAAAACTGAAGATAAATTAAGTGTTAGTGTTGAATTATGGGATGTATATGGTGAAAAAAGAATGTTCGGACTGTCTCTATCTTCTAATATAAAATCCTGGAGAAGAATTTCTCATATTATATCAGATAAAATATATGAAAGGTTAACCGGAGAAGAAGGTTATTTTGATACTAGGATAGTTTATATTTCAGAATCTGGCTCCCAAAAAAATAGGATTAAAAGGCTTGCTATTATGGATCAAGATGGGGGCAATCATAAATACCTTACAGACGGAAAATCTTTNGTATTAACACCAAGATTTTCTCCTAACCANCAACAAATTACCTTTTTTTCTTATAACGGAATAAAAGCAGGNCTAAAACCAAGTGTTTACCTGTATAATTTATTATCTGGAAAAATTGAAATTTTAGGCCAATTTCCTGGTATGTCTTTTGCTCCTAGGTTTTCTCCTGATGGTTTAGATTTAGTCATGTCTTTAGCACAAAATGGTACTACTAATATTCATATTATGAATCTCAAAAGTAAAAAAACTAATCAACTAACCAAAGGTAGATCTATTGATACTTCACCGTCATTTTCGCCTGATGGAAAAAAAATAGTATTTAATTCAGATAGATCTGGTGGTCAACACCTTTATGTAATGAAGAGAAATGGAAAAAATGCAAAGCGAATAAGTTTTGGAAGAGGCAGTTATGCTACTCCAGTATGGTCACCAAGAGGAGATTATATTGCTTTTACCAAGTTTACCAGAGGAAGGTTTTTTATTGGATTAATGAGACCAGATGGCTCTGAAGAAAGATTAATTACTGAAGGATACTTAACGGAAGGACCAACTTGGGCCCCTGGAGGAAGAGTGCTCAGCTTTTTTAGACAAATTCCCCAACAAAATGGAAGCATGAAGACTAGATTATTTGTAATAGATATTACAGGCTATAGAGAAAGAGAACTGAACACTCCGGAAGATGCTTCAGATCCAGCCTGGAGCCCTAAAAATATAAATTAAAATAGTTTAAAAAAATATTAATATATAATATTTAGAAAATATTATATAATAAAATCACACTGATNACATAAGGAGTANCAATGTTAAAGTATCTAAAAATTTTTATAATTACTGTTTTNTTATTAAACTTTATTTCATGNACAAATAAAGATCAGGAAAGTTTGTTGCTTGATNCTGAGGGAGGAAATATTGATCAAAATGATNCTTTAACAGAAGAGATTGANATAATTGATAATACAGCACAAATAATTGAGATGGATGAAGTAGAACTTACTGTAGAAGANAAACTTTCTGCTGAGTTAATAGANGTAGGTGATAGAATTTTNTTNGGCTACGATGAATCAACAATNTCAGATGAAAGCGCCGAAATTCTTCAACAACAATATCAATTTTTAATTAGAAATTCNGAACTTTCTATTACTATTACTGGTCATTGTGATGAAAGAGGAACTAGAGAATATAATTTAGCCTTAGGCGAAAGAAGAGCATCTGCTGCAAAAAATTATTTAATATCATTAGGTATAAGTTCAAATAGAATATCAGTTATTTCTTATGGAAAAGAAAAACCTACTGTTGCAGGGCATGATGAAACTGCATGGAATCAAAATAGAACAGCAATTACATTTATTAATAGTAATTAGAGATTAAACAATAATGAATAAAAGGATTATTTATATAACCTTAAGTCTTATTATTATGAATTCTTTCAATTTAAGTATATCTTATTCTCAAAATAACGATGAAATAATTAATAATATTAATGAGAGGATATTAAATAGATTAGATGGATTAAATACTAAGATAAATGATCTTGAAAGAAGAGTTTATCAAGGTAAAGAANTTAACTCAAATAACCANANTCAAGAAATAAATACTAATGAACAGNATAGAACTGATGCTGACCATGAAAGAAGACTTTTAGAACTTGAAGAAAAAACTAGGTCAATCGAAGGAGTAATTGAAGAACTTAATTATTTAAAGGAAAAAATAAATAATTTAATTCAACAAAACTCTGATTTATTAGTAAAAATAGAAAACTTAAATAACCAATCAGATATTAATAGTGAGATTACTGATAAAAAAGTAACTGAAGAAATAATAACCAAAGAGTATCCTATTTATCCTGGTATGAATAACTCTGAGAGTAATAATGAAAATGAAAACTCTTCTGTAGAAGTTCTGGCAAAAATAAATACTACAAGTGGTAATGATGAAATAATAAAAGAAACTATTAATACTCAAAAAGATAAATTACCATCTGAAGAAATTTTAATTTCTGAACCTGAGAAAGAACCAAAGGATGTATATCAAAGAGCGTATAATATGCTTTCAAAAGGTAATTATGAAGCTGCAGAAGTAGCTTTTATAAAATTTATTAAAGATTATTCAGACCATAGCTTAACTAGTAATGCTTACTATTGGCTGGGAGAGTCATTCTATGTTAGAAAAAAATATATCCAAGCTGCACAAAATTTTGCTGAAGGATATAAAAGGTTTCCAAAAGGCTCAAAAGCTTCTGCACAATTACTTAAACTAGGAATTTCACTTTATGCTTTAAATAAAAATAAAGAAGCGTGCTCTACCTTTGCAAAATTNAATAAAGAATTTACANATTTACCTTTAAGTATTTCAAGTCGAGCAAAGACGTATAAAGAAAAACTAGAATGTAAATAATTCGTAATGGATAATAATAAATTCACAAAAAATTTTGAATTTTTTATGAATAAAAATAAAAATAAGTTTAATGGAGAAAACGTTGCCTTAGCTGTTTCAGGCGGGGCAGATAGCACTGCTCTAGCTTTTTTATTAAATAAATTTAAAAATAAATATAACTATAATATTACTNCTTTTACACTAGATCATCAATTAAGAAAAGANTCCGCGAAAGAGACTAAATTTGTAAAAANAACAATGAATGGTCTTAATATAAAACATCATTCACTAGTGTGGTCTGCAGAAAAACCAAAAACAAGAATACAAGAAACTGCAAGAATAGCTCGCTATGATATTTTAGCAAAAGCTTGTAGAATACACAATTGTAAATATGTTTTTTTAGGACATCATGCCGACGACCAGGTAGAAACTTTTATTATCAGATTAAGTGCTAAAAGTGGATTAGATGGATTAGGATGTATGCAAGAAACATCTANAATCTTGACAAGTTCAGGTAATATAGAATTANTTAGGCCTCTACTAAATTATAAAAAAGANAATTTAATTAAAATTTGTNTAAGTAATCAATTAAAATGGATTGAAGACCCCACAAACTTAGATATGAAATATTTAAGATCTAAAGCACGAAAGTTAATCGTATATNAAGATATGTACAGAGATTTTAGTAATTCTATAAAACTATTTAGCAGCCTTAGTAAAAATTTAAATTTTTATATCCATAATTTTATGAAAAATGATATTCAATTTAGTAACCTAGGAATTTGTAATTTCAATATAGATAAGTTTAAAGAGCTTCCAAATATATTTCAAATTAAAGTATTAAGTTATATAATAAAAATCATAGGGGGAAAAAAATATCCGAGAAAAACTAAAATTCTTAATAATCTACTTGAAAATATTAAAAGCAAAAAAACCAGGAATACAACAGTGGGCGGGGCGTATATTAAAATAGAAGANGATAAAATANTTTTATATAGACAATTAGATAATTCTATAAAAAATATTGATTTAAAAAATGATATTACTGTTTGGGATAGAAGATTTATAGTAACAAATAAAACTAANAANCCTAATATAACTATAGGGCCATTAGGTGAAAAAGGTTATTTATTAATGATTAAATTGAATAAAGTGAAAAAACCTAGTATAAATTTTAATGCTATAAAAACTATTCCTGCTATTAGAGTACTTGAACAAATAGTATCAATACCCCATCTATTATATTGGAAGAGTAGTTTTTGGAAAAATAATATATATTTAAATCATATAGAAGAAAAATTATTGAGTGAATATAAGAATATTGATATTTATAAATCAGGAGAAAAAACTTGAATAAAATGGGAAAAAACCTCGCTGCATGGGCTATAATAGTAGTATTTTTATTAGCTATTTTTAATTTATTTCAGGACAACAAAAGTCCAAATAGTCAGGTTTCTTTGCCCTATTCTGAATTTTTGGCACAAGTAAAGTTAAATAATATAAATGACGTTACTATTCAAGAAAATAATATATCAGGTCATTTCCAATCAGGTGAAGAATTTACTACATATGCTCCTGACGATCCTAATTTAATTTCAAAATTAGCTGAAAGTGGCGTTAAAGTTACTGCTGCACCGCTAGATGAACGAGTATCTCCAATTTTAGGAATGCTTTTAAACTGGCTTCCTATGCTCTTATTTATTGGAGTATGGATTTTCTTCATGAGACAGATGCAAGGAGGAAAAGGTGGTGCAATGGGCTTTGGAAAATCGAAAGCAAGGCTTCTTACAGAGAAACAAGGTAGAGTTACTTTTGAAGATGTCGCCGGAGTAGATGAAGCCAAAGATGAATTAGAGGAAATTATTGAATTTTTAAAAAACCCTCAAAAATTTCAAAAATTGGGAGGTAAAATACCAAAAGGTGTATTACTNGTGGGACCTCCAGGAACAGGTAAAACACTTCTAGCTAGAGCNGTAGCTGGTGAAGCTAATGTTCCATTTTTTACAATTTCAGGTTCAGACTTTGTNGAAATGTTTGTTGGAGTTGGTGCTAGCAGAGTAAGAGATATGTTTGAACAAGGTAAAAAAAGTGCTCCTTGTATAATATTTATTGATGAAATCGATGCTGTTGGNAGACATAGAGGAGCGGGCCTTGGTGGAGGAAATGATGAAAGAGAACAAACATTAAATCAACTATTAGTAGAAATGGATGGCTTTGAAACTAATGAAGGAGTTATATTAATCGCTGCAACAAATAGACCTGATGTTCTGGACCCAGCATTACTAAGGCCTGGTAGATTTGATAGGCAAGTTGTTGTACCAAACCCAGATATCTTAGGAAGAGAAAAAATCTTAAAAGTTCATATGAAAAAAATATCTGTAGCTAAAAATGTAGATCCTAGAATTATTGCTAGAGGTACACCAGGATTTTCTGGAGCTGATTTAGCAAATTTAGTTAATGAAGCTGCGCTTCTNGCTGCAAGAAAAAGCAAACTAAATGTCGGTATGATAGAATTAGAGCAAGCAAAAGATAAAGTTATGATGGGAGCAGAAAGACGTTCTATGGTTATGACAGAAGATGAAAAAAGAATGACAGCCTACCACGAAGCTGGACATGCTTTAGTTATGCTAAACGTTGAAGGTCATGAGCCTCTTCATAAAGTAACTATAATTCCAAGAGGAAGAGCATTAGGAGTAACCATGTGGCTTCCTGAAAGAGATAAACTTTCTCAAACAAGAACAGAATTAGAAGCATTAATTGCTTCAATGTTNGGCGGAAGAGTAGCAGAAGAGCTAATTTATGGTAAAAAGAATATTACTACTGGTGCAGGAAATGATATTCAACAGGCTACTAATTTAGCTAGGAGAATGGTAATGGAATTTGGATTTTCTGATAAATTAGGCCCATTAAGATATGAAACTAATCAAGAAGAAGTTTTTTTAGGCCATTCTGTAGCTCAACAAAGAAATATATCTGATGATACGGCCAGACTTATTGATGAAGAAGTGAGGANACTTGTAGAAGAAGGTGAAAAAACTTCTAGATTAATTATTAAAAAACATATTGATGACCTTCATAAAATTGCTAAAGGTCTTTTAGAATATGAGACGCTTTCAGCAGATGATATAGGTAATATACTTAAGGGTAAAGAGTTAGATAAAAATAATACTAATACTACTTCTGTAGATTCAGATATTGATAAGGAAGTAAAAAAAGATAATATTAAAGATCCACGNCCAAATGAAACATAGCTAATTTTTTATTTATTGTGAATAACACTATTATTATACCCATAAACATAGTTTATGGAAAAAAAGCTAAGTTGTTAATTCAACAAAAAAAAGCTCTTCCTTTAGCTAGAGATATGGCATTCCTTAATTTTGANATCCAATCTNTAAATAANAGNNNTAANAANGAGCAATTNATTTACTCNGTTCAAAANAGNNAAGANTGGNNAAACCNTTATATTAATAAAAAANATATTTTAGATAAATTNNAAACATATAACCATANNACAAAAAATTTTATGGGTTTAAATTCTAATAAGNCTCAAATTATAGGTATNTTAAATGTGACTCCTGATAGTTTTGCTAGCAAGAANAAAAAAATTCTTAANACNAANGAAGCANTATCAAAAGCTCTAAGAATGTTCGATGAAGGTGCAAGTATTATTGATATTGGAGGAGAATCGTCGAGACCAGGAGCTATTCGTCTGGATGAAAAAGAAGAACAAAAAAGAATAATTCCAATTATAAAAGAACTTTCTAAATATAATATTCCTATATCATGTGACACCAGAAATTCTTCTACAATGCAGGCCGCAATTGATGCAGGTACTAAAATTATAAATGATATATCATCACTTTCTGATGAAAAGTCCGCCAATATTATAGCTAAGAATAAAGTAGGCTTAATATTAATGCATATGAAAGGACAGCCTAATTATATGCAAAAAAATCCTAAGTATAAAAATGTCTCTTATGAAGTTTTAAATTTTTTAAATGATAAAAAGAAATATGCGATACAAAAAGGTATAAAGGAAGAAAACATTATTGTAGACCCAGGAATAGGTTTTGGAAAAAACGATAATCATAATTTAAAAATTTTTAGAGATCTTACAGTATTTCACAGTTTAAAATCTCATATCTTAATTGGAGCATCAAGAAAATCTATGATAGGAAGAATTACTAACACAAAAGTATCAGAAAGATTGCCTGGTTCTATTTCTCTTGCTATAGCTTCTATAGAAAAAGGTGTGAAATTTTTAAGGGTTCACGATATAAAAGAGACTAAGCAAGCTATAGAAATGTGGAATAAAATTAATTGCAATTGAAATAAAACTATGAAAACAAAAAATAATATATCTCAAACTAAAAAAAGAAAATATTTCGGTACTGATGGAATAAGAGGTCGTGCGAATACTTATCCAATGACAGGTGAAACTGCTTTAAAGGTTGGAATGGCTGCTGGAGAATATTTCACTAGAGGAAAACACAAACATAATGTTGTAATAGGAAAAGATACAAGGCTTTCTGGTTATTTAATAGAGCCTTCTTTAACTGCTGG
>NHFK01000006.1 GCA_002171375.1 Alphaproteobacteria bacterium TMED109 | reverse complement strand
GCTTTCAATAGAAAAGGTAAACTATCAGGTGTTGATACCGGTTTTTCAGGACTTAATCGTCAACTGGGTGGACTTAATAAATCAGATTTATTGGTTTTAGCAGGTAGGCCTGGTATGGGTAAAACTGCTTTAGCCACAAATATTGCATTTCAATCTTCTAAAAAATATAAAAATGAAAATAATGATGCTATTCTCTTTTGTTCACTTGAAATGTCTAGTGTTCAATTAACTAATAGGATATTGGCAGAAGAAGCAAAAATATCATCTGAAAAAATAAGAAGAGGACAACTGAATAATGACGAATTTATAAATTTAGTTAGAGCAAGTCAAAATATTCAAGAAAGAAAACTATTTATCGATGAAACTCCTGCTTTAACTGTCGCCCAATTAAGAACTAGAGCGAGAAGAATAAAAAGAATTCATGGTTTAAAATTAATTGTTTTAGACTATTTACAACTTATGAGCGCTATAAATAATTCTAATAATAGGGTACAAGAAATTTCAGAAATTACTCAAGGGCTAAAAGCAATTGCAAAGGAGCTAGACGTACCAGTTGTAGCTTTAAGTCAGCTCTCAAGAGCAGTTGAACAAAGAGAAGATAAAAGACCTCAACTGGCTGATTTAAGAGAATCTGGAACTATAGAGCAAGATTCAGATGTTGTAATGTTTGTTTATAGACAATCATATTATGAAGAAAGAGCAGAACCTAGAAAAAGTGGAACAGAAACAGATGAAAAATTCCATAATAGATATTTAGAATGGCAAGAAACCCTAGAAAAGGTTCAAAATACGGCAGATGTAATTGTAGCAAAACAACGTCATGGTCCTATTGGTAATATTAAACTTCACTTTGAAGCATCATTAACTAAGTTTTCTGACCTGGCAGAAGATTACAGGAAGGATGATGGAAATTAATATTCTAAATCAAGATCTAAAAAAGAAGTATAATAAATACTTCCAGCAATATGGTAGCGTATTATTCATTAATAAAAATAATATAATTTATAATTCAACAATTATTTCTAGTAAAAGTAAAAAATCAAAAATTTTTCCTGTTATTAAAGCAAATGCATATGGAATGGGAGTTATAGCTATTACAAATATCTTAATTGAATTAGGATATAAAAGTATATTTTTAGCTAATATTGCTGAAGGGGTAGAGGTAAGAAAAAAATTTAAAAGTTTAAATATATATATATTAAATTGTGGACAACCACTTAATGCTCAAATACTAATAAAACATAATTTAATTCCAGTATTAAACTCTGTAGAAGATATAAAGTCATGGGTATGTGGTAATTTAAATAATGAAAGCTGCGTAATTCATCTTGATACAGGGATGAATAGATTGGGGCTCTCTTATTCTAATATTTTAGATCTAAAAAAAACAAAATATATTAATAAATTAAAGATAAAATTTCTTATGACACATTTAGCTAGCGCTGAAAATGCTAAGAAGAAATTTAATGAAATCCAATTAAATAAATTACAAAAATATACTAAAATTATAAGTAAAATTAAAAATCACTCTATAAAATCAAGTATATGTAATTCATCAGGTATATGGTTAGGAGAAAAATATTTATTGAATATTGTAAGGCCTGGAGCATCATTTTTGGGAATTAATCCCTTACTAAACAAACAAAACCCATTGAAAGAAACGGTTTCTATGTATGCACAAATTACCCAAATTAGAAAAGCATTAAAAAATACATCTGTAGGTTATGGGCAAACAGTAAAATTAAAAAAAGATAGTTTATTAGCAACTATATCAATTGGCTATTCAAATGGTTTATCAAGATTATTATCTAATAAAGGAAGTGTTTATATAAACAATAAAAAACTGGATATATTAGGAAGAGTTTCTATGGACCTGACAGTAATAGATATTAGTAAATTTAATGATAGAGAATTAAAAATAGGAGATATAGTAGAAATATTTGGGCCAAATAAAAGTTTAGAAAAATTTGCTATAGAAAATAATACAATACCTTATGAAATATTATGTAATATAGACAAAAATATTCCTAAAATAATCGTATAATTATTAATAAAAAGGTATAAACTAATTATAAAAATATATTAACTAGTTAGAAAATCTTTATGGAAATAAGTAATATAGTTTTTAATTCATTCGATATAATATTACTTATTGGTATAATTGTTTCATTAATAATTGGTTATAGTAGAGGTTTTATAAAAGAAACTCTTTCTATTATAAATTGGTTATTAGCTGCTTGGTTTTCATTTGAGTTTTATCATAATTTAAAAGTATTTATTATTGACTATGTTACTTCTCCTATTTTAGCAGATGCTATATCCTTTGGAATATTATTTTTATTNTCTATCATTTCNCTAACAATNATTTNTAACTTTATTTCTAAGAATATTAAAAATTCNCTACTTGCTCCATTAGATAGANTTCTGGGAATGGTNTTTGGATTAATTAGAGCAGGACTATTAATAATAATNATTATTATTGCTGGNAATCAAACTNTATGGATAAATAATANTACACCTCCTTGGATATATAAATCTTCTAGCTATCCTATAATTANTTNAACTACTAATTATTTAAAAAAGATTTTGCCTAATNAGTTTTTTTCTATAGATATTGAATCTATAAATNTTAANNAATTAAATTTAAATAATTTAATTGATAAAGAAGAATTATTTAATGAGCCAATAGTAAATAAAAATGATGAAAATGAAACTTCTTATACACCAGCTGAAATAGAACAAATGAATAGGCTAAATAATATTGAAGCAATTGATAATGAGGATAATAATTAAAAAGAAATGTATAATGAATTGTTAAGTGATAAGATAAATATCTATGGATAATGATAAACTTAAAGAAGAATGTGGAGTATTTGGAGTTTTTGGACATCCAGACGCAGCTGCACTTACAGCCCTAGGTTTACATGCACTTCAGCATCGTGGACAAGAAAGCGCAGGAATAGTATCGTTTGATGGTAAAAATTTTAATAATGAACCTTATATGGGGTTGGTAGGAGATCATTTTACTAAATCTTCAGTAATTAATAAATTACCGGGAAATTCTGCATTAGGTCATGTAAGATACTCTACTACTGGAAATACCACTATAAAAAATATTCAACCATTATTTGCTGACCTAATAGGAGGAGGAATTGCTTGCTCTCATAATGGTAACCTAACTAATGGAATAGAATTAAGAAAAAATTTAGTAAGAAACGGAGCAATTTTTCAATCTACTACTGATACAGAAGCTCTTCTTCACTTAATAGCGCAAAGCAAGAAATCTACTATTATAAAAAAGATAATTGATGCCTTATTTGAGTTAGAAGGTGCATATAGCATAGGGCTTTTAACTAATAAAAAGCTAATTGCTATAAAAGACCCATTAGGTATTAGACCATTAGTAATGGGAGAATTAAAAGGAGCAAAAATTATAGCTTCAGAAACATGTGCTTTAGATATAATTGGAGCAAAATATATTAGAGATATTGATAATGGAGAAATTGTTGTAATAGATAAAAATGGAGTTAAATCTTATAAACCATTTAATAAAGTTCCTGCTAGACCTTGTATTTTTGAATATATATATTTTGCTCGTCCAGACAGCGTGATGAATGGAAAAAACGTATATGAATGCAGAAAGAAAATGGGTCAACAACTTGCATTAGAGCTTAACACCAAAGCAGATATAGTAATACCTGTTCCTGATTCTGGAGTACCAGCAGCTTTAGGATACTCAGAAGCCTCAAGTATTCCATATAATTTAGGAATAATAAGAAATCACTATGTAGGGCGGACTTTTATTGAACCCACTCAAACCATAAGACAATTAGGAATAAAATTAAAACATAATGCAAATAAATCTATAATCCAAAATAAAAGAGTCATACTAATAGACGATTCAATCGTTAGAGGTACAACGGCTATTAAGATTGTAGAAATGATGAGAAACGCCGGAGCTACAGAAGTACATATGAGAATTTCAAGCCCACCAATAAAATTTCCAGATTTTTATGGTATTGATACACCTAGCATAAATGAATTAATAGCCTCTTCTAACTCAGTAGAAGAGATTAGAAAACTTTTAAAATTAGATAGTTTACATTTTCTTTCATTAGACGGGCTATACAAATCTATGGGACATAAAAAGAGAAATAATATTAATCCTCAATATACAGATCATTGTTTTACAGGAGATTATCCTACTAGTTTAGTTGATAGAGATGATGGTGCTCTAGCAAGTCAATTAACATTGCTAAATGATAAATAAGGTCGGACTAAATGAATACTCGACTAGCATTAATTATTGGAGCAACAGGCACATTAGGTAAAGCTATAACAAAAAAATTAGCATCTCAAAATATACAATTAATATTAGCCTCCAGAAATATAGATAAATTAGAAAAACTTTATGAACAGATAATAAATATTTCAATATTGAAGCCAATAATTATTACGTTAGATCTTAGTCATGGAAGATCTATAGATAAACTAGGAGGAAAAATTTTTGAAAAATATAAAAAGTTAGATATTCTCATTAATTGTTCCTCATTTTATCCTAAACTTAGTCCAATTCATCATATAAACCCTAAAGAATTTAGTAAGCTTATAAATATTAATATCTCTGCTAACTGGCAAATAATCAGATCTTTTGACCCTTTACTTAGGCTTTCAAAATATGGAAGAGCATATTTTTTCATTTGTAAAAGAAAAACATATAATGAACCATATTTTGGTAGTTATGTGCTAAGTAGTAATGCGATAGAGGCATTAATTAAAAGCTGGAAAAAAGAAATTAAAAAAACGAATATAATAGTTAGCACTTATGATCCAGGACCAGTAGATGGGGCACTGCGCAATAGTGCATTTCCAGGTGAAAACAAAAATAATGTAAATACTGCAGAATTATCAGCAAAACATTTTATTAATTTATTGGAAAAAAGTTATACCTCTTTAACATAAGGGTTTTTAGTATTTTTAAATATTATTCTTATTGGAACACCTTCTAAATCAAATTCATCTCTAATATTATTTAATAAATATCTTTGATATGAATCACTAAACTCACCAACTAAATTAGTAAAAAATGTGAATGTAGGAGGTCTTATACTTATTTGTGTACAATATTTAATCTTTATAACCCTACCTGATTTTAATGGTGGAGGATTTTTTTGTTGAATAATATTTAACCATTTATTAAGTCTAGATGTAGAAATTTTTATATTCCATTTTTCATACATCAAAAGTGACTCCTTCATTAAATTATCTATTCCTGTTTTATTAAGTGCAGAAATTTCTACTAAGTGTGCCCCTCTTAACTGAGATAAAGCCTGATTTAATTTATTTCTTAAAGCAACTCTTACTTCATTTTTATCTATTACAACATCCCATTTATTTGCTGCTATAACTAAAACTCTTCCCTCTTCTATTATATGACTTGCTATAGCCAAGTCTTGACGAGATAAAGCTTCATTACAATCTAATACAAGTACTACTATTTGAGCATATTTTACAGAATCAATTGCGGATTTTACAGATAATTTCTCTATATTATCTATTACTTTACTTTTTTTTCTCATTCCTGCAGTATCTATAAGTTGAATATCTTGTCCTTTCCATTTAAAATCTAACATTACCGAATCTCTAGTTATTCCCGGTTTATCTCCAGTTAAAACAGTATTACTGCCTAATAAGGTATTAGTTAAAGTTGATTTACCACTATTAGGTCTTCCCACAATTGCTAAACGTATAGAAAAATTATCATTATTCACTTTATGGACATTATCCGACTTATTTATTTTTTTCATAAGTATAGATAAATTCTCTTCTAAAGAGCCTAGTCCAATGCCATGTTCAGCAGATATGATTAAAGGTTCACCATAACCTAATTTTAGTGCTTCATATGCTTGGTTTTTTTGAACTTCTGATTCTACTTTATTTGCAACTAATAAAATAGGACATTGAACCTTTCTTAAGATATCTGCACATGAATAATCAAATGGCATTATTCCTGATCTAGCATCTAACATAAATATTATTATATCAGCGTCTTTTAATATGCTTTTTATTTTATCTAATATATTTTTGCTTAATTCATTTTTATTATCTAATGCATCAAAGCCTGCAGTATCAAATAATAAAAACTCTAATTTACCGAAACTCGTTTTTAATCCTTTATTATCTCTTGTAACTCCTGGAGTATCTGCAACAATAGCTGCTTTTCTTTTAATTAGTCTATTAAATAAAGTAGACTTTCCAACATTAGGCCTACCAAAAATTACAACTTTAGGTAACATTTCAAATCCTATCGGTATACTAGTACTTCCGCATCTTCAGTATAAAAAATTATTTGACCATCTATTATTATTGGCGATATGAAAGTCGATGCTCCTAAATTAAATATATTAATATATTCTCCCGAGCTNCTNTCTATTTTAAATATATTACCATCNTGACAAGCTAATAGAATATCATTTTTAGCTAGAATTGGNGTTGAACACATTGGGNTNCCATNTGATTNTTTTTTTACTGCTTCATAAATATTGGCNATCCATCTAACTTCTCCATTACTCCTTAATAAACTTATTACTCGTCCGTCATCACTAGTAATAAAAACAGAGTTTCCATTAACTATTGGGTCGTTTGAAGTTTTAACAGGTACTTCCCATAAGAATGANCCAGAAATTAAATCTATTACCACAAATTTTCCAGATAATGATGATGTAAAAATTAAGCCACCATGAATTACAGGGCCTGAATCAATATCTGTTAATTCTAGAGAACCAGAAATAGCACCTTCAATTACTAAAGAAGAAGTCCATAAAAGTGATCCTGTTAGAGAATCTAAAGCTACAATTTCTCCTGTATTACTAGGAAAGATTACTAAATTATTATAGATTGCAGGTGATGAAGACCCATTAGATATAGCAGAAACATGTGAACCAGTATATCTCCATAATTCATTTCCAGTATTAATATCTATTGCATATAATTCATTATTCACAGTCATTTGATATACTAAATTATTACTTATACTAGGTGCTCCTTGANCAGGTTTATAAATATTGCTCTTCCATATAGTTTCGCCATCTATTGTATTTATATTAATAATTTCTCCATATGANGAAGAAAAAATTAAATTCCCATTATCTATNGCAAGCCCTCCATCAATATTTGTATTTATACTCTCATCCTTCGGTAATACGTCTATTTCCCAATTAGTCCTTCCATCTTTAATATTTAAAGAAACTAATTTTCCCTCAGAGTCCACAACGAATATTGATGATTTATTCCCTACAGGTTGAGCATATATTTTATTATAGGTTCCGTCTCCATCTCCTACATCTTTTTTCCATAAAAGGTCAATTTTTTGATTGATAAACAAGTTTTCAGGAGAATTTAAACTATTCTTTCCTTGTTGATGCCAATCAGAATTTTTTATTACCTTTTCCAACTCAACAGGTATATTTGATATTTCAGTATTTATTTTAATTTTTTTTGAAGAAGTACTTATGTCTATTCTCTTACCTTCTAATATTTCTTCTTTTGAGGAGTCAGCAAAATTAAGAAAGCTTAAGTCTTTAATTGATGAGCAATTATTTATTAATAGGCCTATAATTATATATATAAAAATTATCTTTATTNTAATTATCATAAGAAAACCTATATTATATCTATGGAAAAATAGATAATATCTCTCTTGATCTATTTTTCATGTTTGAAGTAGTTGAAGCATCATTTACCAAATTATTAAAAATAATCCTTGCCTCTGCTATATTACCATCATTAATTTCTATATATCCTATATATTCCATCGCGATATATACAAGATCAGAAGAACTAGATACTAATTCCTCTAATATAAGCTTAGCCTCTGTTTTATTATTTAATGAAATAAGCATTTCAGCCATAGACAACTTTGCATAGTCTACGTAAAAGCTTGATACATTATTATTAATTAATTCTTCGTAAATTACTAAGGCACCACTAAAATCATTCTCTGACTTTCTAATACTGGCTTCATTAAATTTAGCTAATAATGTATTATATTCAGAACCTCCTGATTCTTCTTTTGAAAATTCTTCTAGAAGACTAATAGCACCAATTTTATCATTTTGACTCATTTCTAGAGCTGCAAAAAATCTTTCTGATCTATCATTAACTTCATTTAAACTATAATTTTTCCAAAAAGCATTAACAGATACACCTAAAACAAATAAAACTAGAACACCTATTAAGTAATATTTATATTTTCTCCAGATACTTTTATACTTTTCTTCTCTTAGTTCCTCATCTACTTCTTGAAAAATATCACTCACATTTAACTCCTATTATAAAATAATAATTAATATATATACTAATTTTCCTAAATGTTAATAATTGATTAATATATTAAATAAATAAGCATATATAACTTATAAAAATAAAGTATTAATTTTGATTAAAAATAAATATATAATTACTGGAAAGAATATTAATCCCAAGGAAAATATTAGTTCTTTTATCAAAAATAATGACTTCAATATTATTATGTCTCTATTTTCTAGGATGCTAAAAGCAAATCAGTGGAGAGATTATAGCTTTTCGCTTCAAAAAGAAGATATAATTTTCTGTTTTTATAAACATTCATTTGAAACACCAGTCTATAAAATAGTTTATGAAAAAAAATCTAATAATTTTAATTTATGGACTACGTATCATCAAAATAATAAAGTGAGAAGTTCTCCTTCACTCGAAAAAACTATAAAATGGATAGAATCTCGATATTTAAAATCTGTAGATTAAATGTCTTAATTACATGATAAATTCTGCAAAATATATGTATTATCATCCTTTTTTTCAGAAATAATCCCAGCTAAAACAGAATTAGAAGCAATTTCCCCAAATACTCTTTTTCCACAATAAAATATATCTTCAAAAGTAGTTTGAGATATATCAGCATTTTCAAAATTGGAATTAGATAAATTACTAAGTATAAACTTAGAATTAACTAATATAGCATTAGAAAATTGAACGCTAGTTAAATTAGCTCCTGAAAAATTAGTATTTTTAAGAATAGAACCAGTAAAATTTACTCCTGTTAAATTTGCACCAGTAAAATCAGTGCCAGTTAAATCAGAACCAGTAAAATCAGTGCCTACAAGGTTTGCTCCTATGAAGTTTACTGATTTCATATTTGCCTCGATAGCTTCTCCATTAGTAAATACTACAGATTGCATATCAGAACCTCTAAAATCAGAATTATTTAGTTTTGAATTTATAAAAGATACTCCTATGAAATTTGTTGCAGTAGCCTTTATATTTAACAAGCTTGAATTATTTAAATTTACATTTTGAAATTGAGAACCAATCAAAATACTTCCATTAAAAATAGATTCTGATAAGTTAGAACCTTGGAAATTACTTTTTATTAAATTTGAATTACTAAAATTAGATTTAGAAATATTGTAATTCCATAGATTGAATTTTTTCAGTTCAAGGTTAGAAAAATTACATCCAACACACTGCATATTATTTATAAGTCTTTCCATATCTAAATTTGTATCTGCATGTGATAATGAAAAGTTAAATAATAAAATTATAAAAAAATAAAATTTGGTCATAAATTTATGCTCCTATATAATATTCTTAAAATTAGGAAATTATAGAAATGTCTAAAATAACCATAATACTTTGCATACTTATAGTAATATTAATTAGTTTAAGATATTTTGACCCTTTTGACAAAGGTTTGGCAGATTGGGAAAAATGTAAAGAATCTTTGCTTGTTCAAGTAATAACAAATAAATGCACTAAAAGATAACTAAACAAAATTAATATCTAGTCCAAATATTTTAATCTTAGTCCCCATATCCAATCTTTTCTGTGAAGCTTTTAATTCTATAGCNACTAAATCCGTATAGTTTTTTTTAGATTTCACAAATTTAATAATAGCATTTTCTAAAATAATATTTGGACAATTTTGTTTATTTATTAGATCACTATTTAATACATTCGCCCATAATTTTGCTAGCTTCAAGGGATTATCGGCAGCAATTGTAGCACCAACTATACCCTCAACATAATCTTCATTAATTTTTTGCCTCCAATTTTTGCCCGCAGGAGGCCAATCAGCATATTTTTCTTTATAATTAGTATTAGTAACGGAATCAATTTCTACCAATGCTCCAGGTAAATCTTTTGGATGATATTGATTAATAATATAGTTACCATGCTTAATATTACCAAAAGAATTTAATGCTCTAATACCCTTACTCTCTATNTACTTTCTTCTCTCTAATGAATCTTCACATTGAAATATNGTCATATANCCAGCAGGCCCTTTTTTCTTCTCAATAAATCTTCCAGCTGNAGTATTATTAGTAAAAGGAGATACAACTTCTAGAAACTCTCCTCCAATAGGGCAAACAATATTATTTAGGCCATATTGTTCTACTTCCTCATCTCTATAAGCTGTATTAATATTTAATTCTTTATTAATNATCCTTTCACATTCATTTAAATTATAACTAGCAACAGCAATTTGTCTTAATCTCATAATTAACCTCTATAAATATTAAAAAGTATATTTACATTAATATAATATAGACTATTTTAAAATATTATATTTAAAATACAGGGTATTATGAAAGCTCCTAAACTTAAAAAAATTAAAGAAACTAAAGAGTGTCACGGAAAGAAATGGGTAGATAACTATAGCTGGATTCATCAAAAAAATATTCTTGATGTGTTAAAAGATAGTACCAAACTAGATAAAAACGTAAGAAGCTATTTNGAAGCCGAAAATAAATATACTGACTATCATTTAAAAAAAACAAAAAAACTTCAAAAAACTTTATTTAGAGAAATTAAAGGAAGAATTAAATTAGATAACACCAGTCTTCCTTTTATAGATAAAAAATATGAATATTGGACTAAAACTTCTAAAGCAGGAAACTATTCAATAAAACTTAGAAAAAAAATAAATTCAAAAAAGGAAGAAATATATTGGGATGGCAATAAAGAACATAAATTATCTAATTCAAATTATTTTGGAATAGGAGATATAAGTGTAAGTAATAATGATGAGCTATTAGGTTACTCATTAGATTTAAAAGGCTCNGAATATTATACAATATTTATAAGACGTATAGCTGATAAAAAAACTATGTCTTCTAGAATTAAAGAAACATCTGGGAATATTCTTTTCAGTTTAGACGANAAATATATTTTTTATGCAAAACTAGATAATAATCATAGACCAAAACAAATATACAAACATAAAATTGGTATGCCTATAAAAAATGATAAGCTAATTTATGAAGAAAAAAATAAACGCTTTACTGTAGGAATAGGTTTAACTTCAGATGAAAAATATTTTTTAATATCTTCTGGAGACCACACTACAAGTGAGGTATATTATTTTTCTTCTNATGAAATCAATCCAGAGCCTAAATTATTCAAAAAAGCAAAAGAAGGAATAATTTATTCCTTAAATTCGTGGAACAGTGACTTTTATATTCATACTAACGAACATGCTGAAGACTTTAAAATTTGTAAATGTTCTCATAAAAATATTAATTCCTGGGAAGAGGTGGTTCCAGCTAAAGCTGAAGTACTCGTTGGAGGTTTTACGATGTTAAACAATTGGATGGTTAGATCAGAAACTATTAATGCTTTACCAAAACTTTTTGTTAGAAACCTAAAAAATAATAAAGAAGAAGAACTTATTTTTTCTAAAGAAATTGTATATAATCCAGGAATTTCATTAAAACAAAAAAATAGAGATACTGATGATATTTTTATTTCNTATAATTCTCCTAAAACACCAGAAAGAGTTTATTCATTTAATTTAAAAAATAAAAAAAAGAAACTTATTAAAGAACAAGAAATACCTTCGGGCCATAATAGAAATAATTATATAGTAGAAAGATTAGAATGCTCTTCTAATGATGGACGTAAAGTTCCATTAACTATTATAAGGCACAAAAAAACTAAACTTGATGGATCTGCTAATATTTTATTATATGGCTATGGTTCATATGGCAGCTCTATGGGTACAGGCTTTTCTTCGACTCGATTAAGTTTAATAAATAGAAATATAATTTGGGTNACNGCACATATTAGAGGAGGAATGGAAAAAGGNATGAAATGGTGGAAAGAAGGTAAAATGTTAAAAAAGAAAAATACCTTCAACGACTATATATCTGTTGCAAGATATCTAATAAAAAATAAATATACTTCTAAAAACAAAATTATAGGAATGGGAGGTAGTGCTGGTGGTCTTTTAATGGGAGCTGTAGTAAACCAGGCTCCAGAGATATTTTTAGGTATTATAATGGCTGTTCCTTTTGTAGACTCCTTAACTACAAATTTAGATCATTCTCTTCCATTAACTGTNGGAGAGTTCAAAGAATTTGGTAATGCTAAAGCATACAAAAATCATTTTGATTACATATTTTCATATGCACCATATAATAATATAAAAAAAATGGACTATCCTAATATGTTAGTTACTACAAGCCTTTCAGATAATAGAGTTTTATTTGATGAACCTGCTAAATATACTGCAAAACTAAGAGATTTTAAGACAGATAAAAATATTTTATTATTAAAAACAGAAATGGAGGCAGGTCATGGAGGTAAATCAGGAAGAGANGGACAAATTGAAGAAATAGCTGTCGACTACGCATTTGCTATAAGTCTTACAAAGAATATACTATAATTTTAAAGAATTAAAAAATAAGAACATTTCTTTTGANAGTGCTTTAGAATTTTCTAATGCAGCAAAATGCCCACCCTGTTCCATTTTAGTCCAACGTTTAATATTGACATATGTTTTTTCAGCTAGTTTTCTTTGAGGTTTTAACATTTCTTTAGGAAATTCAGTATAACCTAATGGAACTGTAATTTTTTCACCTAATGGTACAAACCAAGACCTTCTATTTCTAGCGTAATATGGCCAAAAAGATGACCCAATGGCACCACTAAACCAGTAGAGAGATATATTAGCTAACATTTTATCAAAACTAATTGAATTTTCTGGTAAACCATTACAATCTGTCCATTCATAAAATTTTTCACAAATCCAAGCTGCTAATCCGGAAGGAGAATCCGATAATCC
The DNA here is from genome assembly GCA_002171375.1 of Alphaproteobacteria bacterium TMED109. Taxonomy (GTDB): domain Bacteria; phylum Pseudomonadota; class Alphaproteobacteria; order TMED109; family TMED109; genus TMED109. The sequence goes on along the minus strand of NHFK01000006.1, from coordinate 7,018 downwards.
ATAAGCCAAAGTCTGCGGTCTAGAACCCTGAATTGCTTGGTAACCCATTCCTTCTGGCCTCCATTTTTTTATTTGGTCTATATAATCTTTTTCTTCAGGCAATAAAATTTTTTCTGGATCATATTCTCTTATCAACGCTAACATATTTAAATGTAATCCTAATATTTTTTCTGGATATTTATAAGCCATTCTACTACCTATCATGGCTCCCCAATCTCCACCTTGAATACAAAATGTATTATAGCCTAAAACCTTTGTCATAAGATCTTTAAAACATTCACCAATTTCTTCAACACCAAATCGTTTTTGGAAAGCTTCAAATGATAAACCAAAGCCTGGCAAGGAAGGTGCAATTACCGTAAAAGCAAAATCAGTATTAATTCCAAATTTATTAGGATCTGTAAGAATAGGAATAATATCTAGAAATTCAAAAATTGATCCAGGCCAACCATGCATTAATAATAATGGGATATTTTTTTCAGACTTTCCTTCACAATGAATAAAATGAAGCTCTATATCAGAAATTTTTATTTTATACTGTGGAAAATCATTAAGTTCATTTTCTGATTTTTTCCAATCAAAATTTAATTTCCAATAATCTAACAACTTTTTAAACCACTCTAAATCAGTTCCTGTCTTCCATGGTTCTCCAGGTGCTTGATCTGGAAGCCTAGTATTGGCAAGTCTTCTCTTAAGATCTTCAATTTCATCATTACTAATTGATAATTTATAAGGTTTAATTTCATTCATAAAAAAATACTATAATAGATTTATAAATAAAAAAAGTTTAAATTCTCTCTATACATTTGCTATTATTATTTAATGGTGAATTTACTATTTGACTTACTTGNTAATAATTAATTTTATTAATATTTCTCTTAATAGATAGATCTTCCATATTTAACCAATTCATCATATTTATATTATCTAAGACGAGAGGTTGTCTATGATGAATGTGATTAATGTTTTTATCTGACTCTTTAGTAACTATTGCACAACCATTTTCATTATAAATACCAGCCATATAAAATATTTTATTCATTATAAAATGATAAAATGGTATTTTTTTTCCCTGGAACCTCTGCCATTCAAACCATCCATCTGAAATTATTATACATCTTTTAGAATTTTTAAAAGATGGTTTTATATGCAGCGTTTCATTGCGTGCATTAATTAAGTTCATTGGTTTTTTTGCCCATTGCGGCGAAAATGACCAATTAATATACAAAGGTGATTTGCCATTAAATATTAATATTTTTTGAGATGGCGATATATTATAGNTAGGTTCAATATCAATCGCGAATTTTTCTTTAACAGCTTTTTTGTTTTTTAATGTAAATCTNCCGCACATAATTTTAATAAAATAACTATAAAGCTCTTTTAGAACTTAATGTTGAATATTCTTTTAGACATTCAGGATTAGATAAAGATGACAAATTTGGCACTTTTTTTCCAGCTAATGTCCATCTAGCTGCTCCTTCTACTCTCTTTCCGTTCATAGTATANGGTATATCTTCCACTTCATAAATTTTATGAGGAACGTGTCTTGGTGAAGTATTTACCCTAATCATCTTTCTTAAAGCAATAGAAAAGCTTTCATCTAAAGTGTTATTTTTAGTGAATTTAATACATAAAATAATTTCTTCATCATTATTAATTCTATTACCAAATACCAAACAATCGTCAATTTCTTTCAATCTTTCACAAATATTATAAATCTCTGCTGTTCCTATTCTTACTCCTCCAGGGTTTAAAGTATTATCTGTCCTTCCATAAATTATTGCAGAACCATGAGAGGTAATTTCAGCTAAATCTCCATGAGTCCAAATTTCTGCTCTTTCTTCAAAGTAAGTTTTTTTATATCTTTCATCTCCATTTTTACCCCAGAATGTTATAGGCATTGATGGAAAAGGCTCTGTACACACTAAATCTCCAGCTTTATCTATTAGTGACTTATTATTTGAGTCAAATATTTCTACTGCCATGCCCAATGCTTTCGCAGTTAGTTCTCCTTTTCTTACTGGATGTAAAGGAGAGCCTAACATGAAGCATGCTAAAAGTTCAGAACCTCCAGATATAGAAGAGAAACCTATATTTTTTTTTACTTTCTTATAAACCCAATCAAATTGATTAGGAGCTACTGGGGATCCTGCTGCTAAAAGCCATCNCAAATTTTCTAAGTTATATTTCTCTATAGGTATTTCTTTAATATCTTCTAATGTTGACATATATTTNGGACTAACACCCATATGTGTTAATTTTTCCTGTTCAGCTACTTTCCATAATAAAGATCCATCTAAATGATCATTTCTTTTAATAATAGGAACACCATCATATAGAACTAAAGTAGCATTACAACCGAGAGAAGAGACTACCCAATGGTACATCATCCAGGCAATATTAGTATACCACATAATTTTATCCCTAGGTTTTAGGTCATTATGTAATTTATGTTCTTTAAAATGCTGTAAGATNGTTCCTCCTATTGAATGAACTATTGCTTTAGGAGCTCCCGTGGTACCGGAAGTATATAATATATAAGAAGGATGAGAAAATGGTAATCTTATAAACTCAAGATTTGAATTTATTCCAAATTCATTNAACAAAGTATAATTATAACTTTTATTTGATATATTAATATTTTTATCATCAACAANAATTACNCTATCTAAACCATCTAAAGAAGCAACAATTTCNGATATACGTGAAGAAAAATCATGTTCCTTATTATTATAACGATAGATAGAAGTAGTAAATAATACCTTAGGAGTAGTTTGCCCAATTCTATCAATTATTCCTTTAGTNCCAAAGTCCGGAGAACAAGAAGTCCAAATTGCACCAATCGAAGCAGATGCCAAAAGACTTACTAAAGCTTCTATCCTATTAGGCAAAATAGCAGCTACTCTATCACCAGATTGAACTCCAATTTTTTTTAGCCCATTTACAGTTTTAGCAACTTTTTCTTTTAATGTTCTTCGAGAAAATTCTCGTCTATTTCCTGTTTCATCTGTTTCTATAACTGCAATAAAATTATCATCCCCTTCAAGCAAGTTTTCCGCTAAATTTAATTTAGCTTCAGGAAAAAATTGCGCACCAGTCATAGGTGATTTTAGATTAGGTANAAAGCTTTTAGATCCTGGATCACCAATAACTCTAGTAAAATCCCATACTGCTCTCCAAAAATTTTCNTTATTATTAATAGACCAAGAATGAAGTTTTTCATAAGAATTATTATCAAAACCTAATTCCTTAGAAAACTTACTTAAAGCAGAATTTTCAACAATATTTGATTGAGGAGACCATAAAATTTCTGAGGACATAAAAATCCTTACTAATTAATACTGTCTTTATTTTTCAGCTCTATTCTTCTACTATGGAGAACTGGTTCGGTATAACCTGAGGGTTGAACTCTTCCTTTAAATACTAAATCACAGGCTGCCTTAAATGCTATAGTATCAAATGTAGGTGACATAGAAATATAATTACCATCATTTTTATTTTGGTCATCTACCACCGCTGCCATTTTTTTCATAGATACCATAACTTGTTCTTCTGATACTATTTTATGGTGTAACCAGTTTGATAATGCTTGTGATNAAATTCTNCATGTTGCTCTATCTTCCATTAATCCTATATCATGAATATCAGGTACTTTTGAACAACCTACTCCTTGATCAACCCATCTGACTACATAACCTAATATACCCTGAGCATTATTTTCTATTTCTTGTTCAATATCTTCTTGAGACCAATTATGCCCATCAGCTACAGGTATTTTTAACAATTCATCTAAAGTACCTCTTGAGCCTCCCTCAATAATTTCATTTTGAACATCAAAAACATCTACCATATGATAATGCATAGCATGCAATGTAGCAGCTGTTGGACTGGGAACCCATGCACAATTTGCTCCAGCTTTTGGATGTCCTATTTTTTGTTCAAGCATATCTTTCATTAAATCTGGCATTGCCCACATTCCTTTGCCTATTTGCGCACGTCCTTGTAACCCGCAATTAAGTCCTATATCTACATTTCTTTCTTCATAAGATTTAATCCACTCGGTAGATTTCATATCACCTTTCCTTAAAAAAGGTCCTGCTTCCATAGAGGTATGAATTTCATCACCAGTTCTATCTAAAAAACCAGTGTTAATGAATGCAACTCTTGATTTTGCAGAGCGAATACATTCTTTTAAGTTTGCACTCGTTCTTCTTTCTTCATCCATTATACCAATTTTAACTGTATTTAATGGCAACCCTAAAATATTTTCAACGCTAGAAAAAATTTCGTCCGTAAATGCTACTTCTTCTGGACCATGCATTTTAGGTTTTACAATGTATACTGAACCTTTTAAAGAGTTTCGAATACCTGAAGATTTAGATAAATCATGCATAGCAATCATAATAGTACACATTGCGTCAATTAAACCTTCACCTACCTCATTACCAGAACTATCTAACACACTGGGATTAGTCATTAAATGGCCAACATTTCTGTTTAACATCAAAGACCTCCCTTTCAAGATAGCTTTCGTGCCTTCAGTATTTATATATTCAATATCGCTATTAAGCCTTCTAGTAATATTTTTACCTGCTTTTTCTATATCTTCTGTAAGGTCTCCCTTCATTAAACCTAGCCAATTCTTATAAGCTAAAACTTTGTCTTCACCATCCACAGCTGCAACACTATCTTCACAGTCCATAATAGTTGTAAGTGCTGCTTCTAAAATAATATCTGATATATTTGCTCTATCAATTTTTCCAATCACATGATCGGGATTAATTATAATACGAACATGTAATCCGTTTTGAACAAAAATTATTTCATTTAAAGAATTATTATTTTGTATGTGTCCAACAAATTGGTTTTTATTAATTAAGGCAACCTCTTGTCCATTTGCGGACAACAACAATTGTCCTTCTAAAATGCTTATTTTTGAAATCTCGTGCCACTTACATAAATTTAAAGGTACTACTTTATCCAGATGAGCTTTAGCATTAGAAATAACTTTATCTCCTCTTTCATTACTATAGCTTCCTTCCGGGGGTAAATCTCCCATTGCATCTGTGCCATAGAATGCATCATACAAACTTCCCCATCGTGCATTAGCAGCATTTAATGCATAACGAGCATTCATTATAGGTACAACTAATTGAGGACCACATAGTTTTGCAATTTCAAGATCAACATTACTAGTGTCAATTTTAAAATCTTCTCCTTCTGGTACTAAATAATCTATATCAAGCAAAAAGGATTTATATTTTTCAACATCTACCTCTTGCCCTCTATGGGTAATATGCCATTGATCTATTTTGGATTGAATATCTTCACGTTTTTCTAAAAGGCTTTTATTTATAGGACCTAATTTTTCTATTATTTCTGCAAACCCTTGCCAAAATTTTTGAACATCTACACCAGTACCAGGAATAGCTTCTGACTCAATAAAATTTACTAATTTTGCATCTATATTTAAACCATATTTTTCTATTCTTTCTGACATTATTATTACCTTTTTTTATAAATATAGAATTATATTAAATTATATTTAATTAAATTTCTATCTATTAAATACAGAAAATTATAATTTTTTATTTCTATTAAATACAGGAAATGGAAGCTTATTTAATTATATAATCTTAATAACGTTCAGGTCCAATCCATTGAGCATCAGAATATCTATCTCCATAAGCCCATCCTAGAGGTAATATATTTTCTATTTCTGTTTTTATTTTATCTGTCATATCCAATTCCATTGCAGCTGCTAATTCTTTTAAATGCTCTACTGAACGTGTTCCAGGAATAGGAATTATATGCTCTCCATTAGATAAGAGCCATGAAATAGATAATGTTGCTGAAGGCACACCAATATCTCTTGCATAATTTCTAAATTTATCACTGATACTTATATTATGTTCATAATTAGGCTGATTAAAACGGGGATTAACTTTTGTAAAGTCTAAAGATTGAGCAATTTCATATGATAGAGGTTTATCCGTTAAAAAAGTTCTTCCTACTGGACTAAACGCAACCAGTGCCGTTCCTAATTCACTGCATGCTTGTAACAATCCCATTTCTGGTGCCCGAGTAGAAAGAGAATATTCAGATTGGACAGCTGCTATATGATGAATTTTTGACGCTCTTTTAAGAGAAGAGGGTGCAATTTCAGAAAAACCAATAGATTTAGTTTTTCCTTTTTGTACTAACTTAGACAGTGAATCTGTTACTTCTTCAATCTCAATACTAGAATCTCTTCTATGCACATAAAAAAGGTCTACAAAATCAACACCTAATCTTTTTAAACTTTTATCTAATTCTTTTTCTAAATAATCACCTTGATTATTAAAACCTCTCTTGCCTGTTTCAGGATCTGTAAATATTGCTGCTTTTGTAGCAATATTGAATAAATCATTTGCTGAGTTTCCTTGTTTTAATAAAAATTCACCTATCCTTTCCTCAGATTTTCCTGCTCCATAAACATTAGAAGTATCAATATGTTTTAAATTCATATCTAAAGCAGCAGTCAAAACATCGTTAGCCTGAGTATCGTTACATGGACCATAAAAATTTGTAAATGACATAGCTCCAATTCCAATAGGAGCAACTTCAGCTCCAAATTTACCTAACTTTCGTAATGTATTATATTTCATATTCTACCCTTTCATAGATCTTTAATATCTTAATAATATTTTATAAAAAGATCTTTAATAAATATGATTGGTATAACTTATATATTATTAGAAAGTAAAATACAGACAGTTTTATGACAAAATATCTGTCATATATTTCTTCTATTAAAAAATATAAAAACTTATATATATCAGTATATTAATATATAATACAATATGTATTTAAATATTAATAAAGTGTTAATAAAAATGTAATAATTTTATTAGATTTTAAATTTTTAGTAATGATAATAAAGGATTAAACAAATGAAAAAATTAGTAATTAGCTTTTTAGTAGGCCTTTTTTTAACAAGTAATGCTTTTGCTGCACCTATTATGCCAAATATAGCGGA
>NHFK01000005.1 GCA_002171375.1 Alphaproteobacteria bacterium TMED109 | reverse complement strand
GGCAGCATTAAATCTTTTTTCAAATGGTAGCTCAGTAAATAAAAATGATAAATTTGCAGAAAGTTTGATCATAAGTCATTATGCGATATGTTATTATAACCAGCAATATTTTTAATGGAAAAAAATTGTCTAAATTATTTTATACTATATTTGTTTTTATATTAATAAATACACAAATAGCATTCTCAAATAACTCAGATATTCCTGAGGATGCAGAAGAAATTTCTCTAGTAGCAAAATATATTGATAAGCCGGAAGTAAATGAAGTTGTCATAGGAGAAACTATTATCGCTATGTCTAGCTTTTCTGCTATTATTAATAGCGCAGGAAAATTAGAGGGAGGTTTCATAGATTGTAAAGTTACTGCGTATGCTGCTCCAGGAAGAGGTTTTAGTTGTGGATTTGCACAAATGGAAAATGTATCCGGGTATTGTGTAATAAAAGATAAGAATAATGAATCAATTGTAGCAAAATTAGAATGTTCAAGCGGGGCAACAGTATCGACAGATGTAAGATGTGAAGGACGGTTAGATTTTATGTCTGGTACCGGAAAATATTCAGGAGTTAATGGTACAGCTAGACTGCATATGGAACAAATTTTTACTGCAGGAGAAAGCTCTATTGAATTTTTAGGTTGGTGGAGACTGCCTGCCGGTAATTTATAACTACAAATGCAATTTTTCTATTTAACTCTATTAACAGCTAATTTAGCTAGTGATTCTAAGGCTAATCTAGTTTCAGAATGAGGAAATACATCTAATGCATTTATGGCTTCAGAGCAATATTGATTTGCTAATGATAAAGTTTCTTCTATTGCTTGATGTTTTTTAATTAATGAAAGTGCTTTAGTTAAATCCTGATCAGTTTGCTTTAAATTTTCAATAGTTTTATACCAAAATAACATTTCTTCTTTATTTGCATTTCTTAAACATATTATGATGGGAAGAGTTATTTTCCCTTCCTTAAAATCATCTCCGATATCTTTACCTAAACTTTCAGAACCAATGTAGTCAAGTGCATCATCAGTAAGTTGAAAGGCAATACCTAGTTTTTGACCATATGTTAGTAAAGCATTTTGAATATTTTTATTTTTTTCAGATAGTATCGCACTAATTTCAGCTGCTGCGCCAAATAAACTTGCTGTTTTACTTTTAATGATACTAATATAGGTTTCTTCAGATGTAGAACAATTATTGATAGTAGAAAGTTGTAATACTTCTCCTTTTGCTATTGTGGAAGANGTNGNAGAAAGNACTTCAAGAATTNTTTTNGAGCCATTTGCAACCATTAGTTCAAATGATCTTGAAAATAAAAAATCGCCTACTAATACACTAGTTTTATTTCCAAAAAGATCATTTGCAGTTGCTACTCCTCTTCTTANTTTGCTTTCATCTATGACATCATCATGTAATAATGTTGCTGTATGGATAAATTCAATACAAGCTGCTAAAGATAAATGGTTTTNGCCNTTATAATCGCATAACTTTGATGTTAATAAAGTAATTATAGGACGTATTCGTTTTCCACCTGAAGCAAGTATATGTTNTGATAACTCGCTTATCATAGGAACCTCATCTCCTATATTTTCTATAATGATATTGTTAACATTTTCTAAATCATTGCTTACAATTTTTTGTATTTGGGCGATATTTAAATATATTTTATTAACTGAGTTCAATTTTTTTTAATTCCAAATTAACAATATTAATAGATATAGCTTTTTAATATATATTATATAGAGTTTTTTTTAATTTAATTAATCATTTTTCTTCTATAGTGTAATTAATATATAAAAAAAATATATTTATATTTATTAATTAACTTCTTTGGGTGTTTTGTGGCTAGTAATTTATTAGATCTAACTAAAAATAATATATTGAATGGAAATATTTCATTATACCAACCAAAAAAAGGTTTTAGAATTGGAGTTGATTCTATACTACTAGCATCATCAGTGAATAATTATTCAAATTGTATAGAGTTTGGAACTGGTTCAGGGATTATTTTAATTTATTTATCGAAGAAGTTCCCAAATTCAAAAATATTAGGAATTGAAAAAAATTTAGATCTAGTGAATTTAGTAAAAAAAAACTTAAAAGAAAATGAAATAGCTAATGGAAGTGCTGAGGTTATACAATATGATATAAATGATAGTATATTTTTGAAAAATAATAATAATGAATATGATAGAGTAATTATGAATCCTCCCTATTTTTCTCCTAATAAAGTTATATTATCTAGAGATGTTTCTAAAATTTCCGCTAGATATGAAAATGACATTAATAGTTGGTTCACAGCAGCATATAAAAAATTAAAAAATAAAGGTTGTTTAAATTTTATTTTTAGGACAGAAAGTTTAGATTTAATTCTAAGTCTCTTATACCCAAAGTGGGGAGATATAAAAATATTTCCTTTATGGCCTAAAAAAAATATAAAATCTAAGCTAATGATCATACAGGCAAAAAAAAATGTGAAATCAGGTGTGCAAATTCTACCTGGCCTTATATTGCATAATAACGATGGAAGTTATACAAAGGCTTGTAATAATATATTAAGTTTTAAAAGTTTTATAGAGCTTAGTTAATAATAAGACAGAAAAGGACCTTATTAATGAAATTTATTTCTAAATTTTTTAAAAATAATACTCCAATTATAAACGTTATAAGAATGAATGGAGTAATAGCGAGTGGTTCTAAATTTCCAGGATCTAGTAATTTATCATTAGAGAGTTTAGAAAAACAAATAGAAAGAGCCTTTTCAGGTAAAAAAATTGCAGGCGTGGCATTAATAATTAATTCTCCAGGAGGATCACCTGTTCAATCTGCTTTAATATCTGAAAGAATAGTTGAGTTATCAAGTAAAAATAATATACCTGTTTTTGCTTTTGTTGAAGACGTAGCTGCTTCTGGTGGATATTGGTTAGCGTGCTCGGCAGATGAAATATTTGTAATGCCCGCATCAATAGTTGGTTCTATAGGAGTGATCTCAGCAGGGTTCGGTTTTGTAGAAGTTATAAAAAAAATAGGAGTAGAAAGAAGAGTATTTTCAAAGGGAGAAAATAAGGGTATGTTGGATCCTTTTCAACCTCAAAATTCTGATGATGTAAAAGTTATTACAGATTTACAAGAAGAAATTCATAATCAATTTAAAGAATGGGTTAGTAAAAGAAGAGGAAATAGACTTGATAAAGAAATAATAAATAAAGAGGGGATATTTGAAGCAAAGATTTTTTCAGGAGTAAAAGCATGCGAAATAGGATTAGCAGATTCTATTGGGGAGTTAAAGCAGGTCATGCGAGAGCGTTTTGATGAGAAAGTAATTTTTAAAGAAATTTCTGGACGAAAAAAACTTGGTCAAAGACTTGGTTTATCATCTTCAAAATATTATAAGGTAATAGATTATATTGAAGAAAAAATTGCTTTTGCAAGGTATGGCCTTTAACCATTTTAATAGGATAAAATTTTATGTTAGGTTTTAGTATTCCAAAAATATTATTATTAATTTTTATCATTCTAATAGTATGGTATGGCTTCAAAATGTTGGAAAGGAAATCTTTCGGTAAAGTAAAAAATAACAAAAGTAAAAAATCCTCAAAAAAGAATGCTAAAGAAGGTGTTCAAGAAACAAAAAAAGATTATACAGAAGCTGATTATACAGAAATAGATGAAGATAATGAAAGATAACTCATTTCAATCAATTATTATGAAATTGCAATATTTTTGGGCTGATAAAGGATGCGTTATCCTACAACCCTTAGATATGGAAGTGGGTGCTGGTACTTTCCACCCAGCCACTGTTCTAAAAGCTCTAGGGGAAACGCCTTGGAATGCTGCATATGTTCAACCATGTAGAAGACCAACAGACGGAAGGTATGGATTAAATCCAAATAGACTTCAACATTATTATCAATTTCAAACTGTTTTAAAGCCTTCTCCAGATAATATCCAAGAATTATATTTAGATAGCTTAAATTATCTAGGTATTGATTCTAAAAAAAATGATATTCGATTTGTCGAAGATGATTGGGAGAGCCCTACTTTGGGGGCCTGGGGATTAGGATGGGAAGTTTGGTGTAATGGTATGGAAGTATCACAATTTACTTACTTTCAACAAGTAGGCGGAATAGACTGTTTCCCAGTAACAGGGGAACTTACTTATGGTTTAGAAAGATTAGCCATGTACATTCAGGGAATAGATAATGTATATGATCTTGTTTGGAATTCAGATAATATAAAATATGGAGATGTATTTTTACAAAATGAAAAAGAACAATCGGAATATAATTTTGAAAAATCTAATCCTAAAGTATTGATTAAAAATTTTGAAGAATTAGAAAAATTAAATTTCAAGTTAGTTGAAGATAATTTAGTTTTACCTGCGTATGAACAATGCATTAAGGCAAGCCATATATTTAATCTTATAGATGCAAGTGGTGTAATTGGTGTTAATGAAAGAGCTGACTATATTGGAAGGGTACGAGCAATGGTAAAAGCTTGTGCTGATCTTCATTTAAATAATATGAAAGTTAAAGTTTAGATGTCAGAATTATTAGTAGAACTTTTCTCCGAAGAAATACCCGCTAGCTTACAAGAGCCTTCAATAAAAAGATTTGAATTTATGATCCTTAATAATTTTAAAGAAGTTGGTCTTAATTTTACTAAGTCTGAAGTCTATTGGAGTCCTATGAGATTAACATTATGTGTAGAAGGTTTAGGTTTAAAATCAGAAGATATAGAAATAAATAAAAGAGGTCCAAGATTTGATGCAAATAGTGCAGCAATTAATGGCTTTGCTAATGGATTAAAAGTTCATAAAAAAGATTTAATTGTAGAAGAAACTGAGAAAGGTAAGTTTTATTTTTATAAAAAATTAAAGAAAGGAATTAAATCTGAGCTAGTTATAGAAGATGCGATAAAAAATATAATTGTTTCTTTTCCTTGGAATAAATCTATGCGTTGGGGTTCAAATAATCTAAAGTGGATAAGGCCCTTACATAATATTTTATGCGTTTTTGGCGGTAAACCAATAAAATTTAAAATTGAAAATATAGCTAGTGACTCTCTGACTTATGGCCATAGGTATCTTGCTCCAAAACCCCTAAGAATTTTAAATAAAGAAGATTATAAGAAAAAATTATTGAATGCGAAAGTTTTANTCAATCCTCAAGAACGAAAAGATACAATTCTTACATTAGGAAAAAAACTTACTAAAAAAATAGGATTGCACTTTGATCCTTCAGATAATTTATTAGAAGAAGTTTGTAATATAGTGGAATATCCTTTTTTATTTATAGGGTCTTTTAATGAGGAATATTTATCTCTGCCTGAGAAAGTTTTAGAGCTTACTATGATAAAACAACAAAAATATTTTCCTTTATATGATAAGAATAGATCTTTAAGTAAAAAATTTTTAGGTGTGTCAAATATCCCAGTAGAAAATAACTTACAAATTATTTCTGGAAATGAAAGAGTTTTAAAAGCAAGATTATCTGATGCCCGTTTCTTTTTTGATAATGATATTAGAAAAGGCCTTGATCAATTATCTGAAAACCTNAAAAATATTATATTTCATCGCTCTCTTGGNTCTATGGAAAAAAAAGTAACAAGGATAACATCTATTGTTTCTAAATATTCAGAAAGTTTTAATGCCAAAAGTGAATTATCTTTAATGGCCGCTAAATTTTGTAAAGCTGATTTATGCAGTGAATTAGTATATGAAATGCCAGAGTTACAAGGTAATATTGGAAGTATATACGCCTCAGCAATTAAATTGCCTAATGAAGTTTCTACAGCAATTAAAGAACAATATTCTCCTTTAGGCCCTTCTGATAAATGTCCTTCAATAGCAGAGGCAGCAGTATTGTCATTTTCTGATAAATTAGATAGTTTAGTCGGTTTTATAGCTATGGATATGAAAGCTACAGGTTCTAAAGATCCTTTTGGATTAAGAAGATCTTGTTTAGGTATTATAAGAATTCTATTAGAAAAAAATGTTAGAGTTTCTATTACTGATGTAATTAATGATTCTTATGACTCATATGAAAAACAGAATATAAAATTAAAACTTTCTAAATCTGAAACGCAAAAATATACAGCAGAATTTGTATATGACAGATTAAGAGTTTTTCTTAAAGACCAAGGTTTATCTCAATCGGCTGTTCAGGCTATATTTGCAGTTTCAAAATTTGAAGATATTGTAGATGATGTTAGTAAAATTAATGCATTAAGTAAATTTATGGAAGATCCAAAAGGAAATGATTTTTTAAGTATTTTAAAGAGAGTTAGAAGAATATTAAGTATTGAAGAAAAAAAAGATAATATTCTAATAACACCTAAGCCTATAGAAGCGTTACTAGAGCAAAAAGAAGAAATAGTTTTATATAAATCTTATGTTAATTACTCAAATAAAACACAATTGTTATTAGAAAGTGAAGAATATATAAAAGCAATGGAAATGTTTTCAAAAATTGTATTAGAATTAGAAAACTTTTTTGAGAAAGTTAAAGTCAATATTGATAATGAAGATATTAGAAAAAACAGGTTGAGACTTTTATCAATGATTCGAAGTTCTTTTTTAGATTTTGCAGATTTTTCATTGATTGAAGCTGAAAACGAAGGTAAATAAATATATAATTTAGTACTTTTTTAAAAGGGTTATTTTCATGAATAAATGGGTTTATAATTTTGGTGCTGGTACTGCAGAAGGAGATGCAAGTCAAAAGAATATTTTAGGTGGAAAAGGTGCTAATTTAGCTGAGATGAATAATATTGGTATTCCTGTTCCACCTGGATTAACAATAACCACTGAGGTATGTAATTATTATTATGATAATAATCAGGAATATCCTAAAGACTTAAATGATCAATTAAATTTAGCGTTAGAAAATATAGAAAAAATTACTGGTGTTAAGTTTGGTGACTCTAAATCACCTCTATTATTATCTGTTAGGTCTGGAGCAAGAGCTTCCATGCCAGGGATGATGGACACTGTTTTAAATTTAGGATTAAATGATATTACAGTAGAGGCTTTAGCTAATGAGAGTGGAGATGAGAGGTTTGCTTTTGACAGCTACAGAAGATTTATTCAAATGTATGGAGATGTAGTATTAGGAATAGATTCATTAGAATTTGAAGAAATTATAGAAAATCAAAAAGAAATAGATAATATTATATTAGATACGGAAGTATCAGCCCAGTCTTGGAAATTAATTACAACTAAGTTTAAAGCCTTAGTGAAAGAAAAAACAGGAAATAATTTTCCACAAGATCCGATTGATCAATTATGGGGATCTATTAGCGCAGTATTTAATTCTTGGATGAATCAAAGAGCAATTACATATAGAAAATTAAATGATATACCACAATCTTGGGGAACAGCTGTAAATGTTCAAGCAATGGTATTTGGAAATATGGGCGATGATTGCTGTACAGGTGTTGCATTTACAAGAAATCCATCTACCGGTGAAAATAGTTATTATGGTGAATATTTGATAAATGCTCAAGGGGAAGATGTGGTTGCTGGAATAAGAACTCCTCAAAACTTAACTATTAAAGAAAAGGAAGAGCAAAATTCAGAGTCTTTATCTATGGAAGAATCTATCCCACAAATTTATAGAGAGTTAGTAAATATTTTTAAAAAATTAGAAGCTCATTATTTAGATATGCAAGATATAGAATTTACGGTTCAAAAAAATAAATTATGGATACTACAGACAAGGTCAGGTAAAAGGACAACTACTGCTGCTGTAAAAATTGCAGTAGAAATGCAAAAAGAAGGACTAATTAGNAAAGAAGTTGCAATATCGAGAATTGATCCATTAGGATTAGATCAGTTACTCCATCCAACTTTAGATCCTCATGCCGATAAAGAAATTATTTCTCGAGGTTTGCCGGCATCACCAGGTGCCGCATCAGGAAAAGTTGTATTTAATTCTGAAAAAGCTGTGGAGATGTCTAAAAATGGTGAAGAAGTGATATTAGTTCGGATGGAAACTAGCCCTGAAGATATTCATGGTATGCATGCGGCTAGAGGAATATTAACAAGTAGAGGAGGTATGACAAGTCATGCTGCTGTTGTTGCAAGGGGTATGGGAAGAGCATGTGTTGCAGGAGCAGGTGATATTTTAATAGATCATGAAAATAATAAGTTTTCTGTTGGTGATATGGTTATAAATTCTGGAGATATTATTACAATAGATGGAAGTTTGGGAGAAGTTATAATAGGAGAAGTTCCAACTATTATGCCTGAATTATCTAAGAACTTTTCTGAATTAATGCAATGGGCAGACCAATATAGAAAATTAAATGTAAGAGCAAATGCAGAAACACCAATAGATGTAAAGACGGCAATAGAATTTGGTGCAGAAGGAATAGGGCTTTGTAGAACAGAACATATGTTTTTTGACAATGAAAGAATATTAGCAGTTAGAGAAATGATATTTTCTGATGCTAAGGAAGAGAGAAAAAAAGCATTAGAAAAAATATTTCCTATGCAAAAAAATGATTTTATAGAAATATTTAAATTAATGAAGCAATTGCCTGTTACAATTAGACTTCTTGATCCACCTCTTCATGAGTTTCTGCCAAAAGAAAAAGAAGAACTGGAAGAATTAGCAGATTTATTAGGAAGTGATATTACTCATATTCGTTCTAGGTCTTTGCAATTAGAAGAACAAAATCCAATGTTAGGACACCGTGGTTGCAGACTAGGAGTAACATTTCCAGAGATATATGAAATGCAAGTTAGATCTATTTTTGAGTCTTCAATTGAGGTTTCTAAAAGTATTAATATAGAAATTAAACCCGAAATTATGATTCCACTTATAATTAGTGAAAAAGAATTTATATATTTTAAAAATTTGGTTGAAAATATTGCTAAAAATATAGAACAGGAATATGGAGAACTACCTAAGTATTTAATAGGTACAATGGTAGAGTTACCAAGGGCCGCACTTAATGCTGATAGTATTGCATCACATACAGATTTTTTTAGTTTTGGTACAAATGATCTAACTCAAACTACACTTGGAATAAGCAGAGATGATTGTTCTAAATTTTTACCAGACTATTTAGAAAATAATATTTTGGATAATGATCCATTTATATCAATAGATTTAAATGGAGTAGGTAAGTTAGTATCTAATGCAGTAAAAGATGGATTAAAAGCAAATAAGAATATTAAGTTAGGTATATGCGGAGAACATGGAGGAGACCCTAAGTCTATAGATTTTTTTCATAATGTAGGGCTTGATTATGTGTCATGCTCGCCTTACAGAGTGCCTATTGCAAGATTAGCAGCAGCGCAGGCACGAATAAATAATAAATAAGTTAGATAAATATTAATTCGCTCTCTTTTATTTTGATAGAGATTTTATTTTTTTTACATTTCTCATATATTTCGCTTCTTATATTTACTAAGCAAAGATCTTTACTTGAAGATCTTACAGTTCCTACTACTTTTTCATCATAAAATACTTTTTCACCATTAAAAATCTCATCACCAATAATTTTTCCTACAACTAATTGTCTCTTGGCTGTTCCTCTATATTTTTGTCTAGCTGTATTTTCCTGACCGATATAGCAGCCTTTTTTAAAATCAATGGCATTTATTTTTTCAAAATTGTTTTCAATTATAAAGCTTTTTTCTTTATCCATATCGTTATAGGGATAGGGTATGTTATTTTCTATTCTAACGTAATGCCAATCAGATAAAGTTCCAGTATGTATTATACTAAATTCTTTCATTAATTTACTTGTATAGTTTCTTATTCCTAAATTTTTATTACGTGGATCTATAAAAAATAAATTATCAGAAACCTCTTTTGTAAAACCTTCTTTATAATTTACTTTTAAATTTGATGTTAACGTATCTAAGTCTTTTCCATATATGCTATAAATATCAAGTTTATTATTTACTCTGATTTCTATTTTACTTCTTAATTTATATATATTTAACTTATGAATGAGTCCCTCATGATCATTTTTTTCGCAATCAATCATTATATTATTATTAGTGTTCTTAAAAATAAAAAAATCATATAGGTACTTTCCTTGAGGAGATAATAAAGCGGAATAAATAGATTTTTCTTTAGAAATTAAATTAATGTCATTTGTTACTAAAGATTGTAAAAATTCCCTACTATCATCTCCCTCTAATTCTAGTAAGGTTCTATTTTTTAATTTAATTATTTTTAAATTTTCATTCATTTATTTTTTTGTTCTCTTTAAGTTTTATAAAAATACTTGCAATCATTTAATTACCTTCGTACACCAATTATATGTTAATTACTATTTTAGATAAAAACCATAAATATGATGGTTCTACTATTAATAATAAACCACTTGATGGCTCAATAAAATCTATAATTTTGCTATCAGAGGCATTAACTAATATAGGGCATACAGTTAGAATTTACAATAATTGCTTTAAGTCTGTTGTAATTAATAGTGTCAGTTGGAAAACAATTGATAATTTTGATGCTAGTCATTCAGATGTGTGGATAGTTCATAATGATCCCAAATTATTAGACCTTATTCCATCAAAAGATAAAAAATTATTATGGTTAACAAGTTCAGGACTTAAATTGGCTAGACCAGAAAATTTTTCAGTAGTAATGAAACATAAACCTATACTGATTATTCAAGGAGAAAATCATGTAAATACAATTCCTGAAGGTTTAAAATCATTAGATGCTACTATAATACCTTCCGGTCAAAGCTCTTATTTTGTTGATAATGGGGGGTTATTTCCATCCGTTACTCCAAAGGCATTAGTAACGTCCCACCCATTAATGGGCTTAGATTGGCTATTAGATGTTTGGATCAAATATATACATACTAAACTTCCTTGGGCAGAATTACATATTTATTCTAATATTATTCACAAAGCTTTATTAGGTGAAGCTGTTCCAGAAGTTTATGATACAATAGTCAAAAAAGTAGAACAAAATTTATCTTATAATATAAAGGTAAATGCTCCTAAAGTAGACAGAGTATTTGTTGAAGAAATAAAAGATATGCGAGTTCATTTATATCCATCCTATCAATTTGAAGTTTCTTCTTTTTCTCTTGCTGAGACGCAAGCTTTAGGAATGCCTGCTATAGTTAGACCATTAGGATCAGCACCAGAAAAAATTTATCATGGAAAGACTGGATTTTTAGCTGACAATGATAAATTATTTTCAGAATATGTAATAAAATTTTTAAGTGACTTAACTTACTTTAAAAATGTTAATAAAGAGTTTCAAAATTTAAAACAAGGAAGAAAATGGGAAATGGTAGCAGAAGAATTTATACAAGTATTTAAAAGCTAGTTGAGCAATAGTATGAATAAATTATTATTTATAGGTAATACTCGTTTAGGCGATGCTGTTATGTCTACCGGGTTGCTAAATGAATTAAGCAGTTATTACACTGCAAAAGTAACTGTAGTATGCGGCAAAGTTGCTGCTCCTATGTTTGAAGATTGTCCATTTGTTGAGAATATAATAAAAATAAATAAAAAAAAATATAGTATGCATTGGTTAGATATATGGAAGAAAATACGTTTTAACCGGTGGGATATTATTTGTGACTTAAGAAGTACTCCAATTATATGGTTAGTAAGAGCTAAAAAAAGAATAGTTTTAAACTCCAGTGGAGATAAAATGCATCGTATAGAAAGATTGGCTAAATTAAACCCATCAGGAAGGCTTCCAATTCCTAAAGTTTGGATAAGTAAAACATCTCTCTTGGAGGCAAAAAATTATTTAAATAATAAGACTGGACCGTTTATAGCTATAGGTGCAACTGCAAATTGGCCAGCAAAAGTTTGGCCAAGTAATAATTTTGTTTCTTTAATAAGAAAAATTTTAAATTTTGAAGAACTAAAAGGTGGTAAAGTTATTTTAGTTGGGGGACCTGGTGAGGAAAAAGTTGGAGAAGACTTATATAAAAAGTTAATTGATATTGATCCCGTCAATTTAGTAGGTAAGCCTATTTTGCCAACTGCGGCAATATTTTCATTATCAAGAATTTTTATAGGTAACGATTCAGGATTAATGCACTTATCTGCAGCAACAGGTATTCCAACTTTAGGGTTATTTGGTCCAACAGATGATAAGTTATATTCTCCTACAGGAAAAAATGCTCTATTTGTAAGAACTCCGCAAAGCCCAAAAGAATTAATGGATATCCCTAATTTTAACCATAGAACTTCGTCAACATTAATGGATACGTTAACTGTTAGAATGGTAGAGCATAAAGTTAAAGAATTATTGCTAAGTTCAAAATGATCAAATACAATTATTTTTTTAATTACTTTTTAAAGGAGAAATAATGAAAACCTATTTAATTGCACATATAGAAGTTACTAATCCTGATCTAATGGCAAAATATAGAGAACAAGTGCCTGCAATAGTAGAAAAATATAACGGTAAATATTTAGTAAGAGGAGGAGAGTCAAAAATAATTGAAGGTGATTATTTTAAACATAGAATAGTTATATTAGAATTTCCAGATAGAAAATCTGCTGATGACTTTTACACTTCTGAGGATTA
>NHFK01000004.1 GCA_002171375.1 Alphaproteobacteria bacterium TMED109 | reverse complement strand
TGTGACAAACCTGATGAAACAACAGTCCCCCCCCTTTTTAAAATTTTATAAGCCAATTCCATTGCTTTCTCTGAGCCTACACATTCGAAGGAATAATTTCCCCCGCCATTATTATTGTTCTTTAATTCCTCAATAAGTTTTGGGTCATCTGCCTTATAAACTGCGCTAGCTCCTAATTGCTTAGCTATATTTAACTTATCTTCTAATAAATCTATACCAATAATTTTTGATGCACCTGCTGCCTTAGCACCAATTAAAGCAGCTAAACCAGTACCTCCTAATCCAACAACTGCTACCGTAGAGCCTACTCTAATATTAGCTGTATTAAATACTGCACCAGCACCAGTTATAACAGCGCATCCGAAGAGAGCGGCTTCATCTAAAGGAAGAGACTTTTCAACTTTAACCAGAGATTTTGAGGAAACAACAGTAAATTCAGAAAAACAAGAAACACCAACTTGATGATTTATAAGGTCTCCATTTAATCTAAATCTTTTTTCTCCTGATAATAAAGTCCCAGCACCTCCGGCTGCTAAACCAGGATCACATAAAGCAGGCCTTCCTTCNTTGCAAGGAATACAATTTCCNCAAGAAGGCACAAAAACAAAAACTACATGATCACCTATTTCAAAATCATCTACNCCTTCGCCTAAAGAAGCAACCACTCCTGATCCTTCATGACCAAGAACCATTGGCATCGCTCTNGGTCTATTACCATTTACAACAGATAAATCAGAATGACATAAACCAGCTGCTGATACCTTTATCAAAACTTCTCCAAAACCTGGGGGATCAACTTCTATTTCTTCTATTTTTACTGGTTTACTCTTAGAAAATGGTCTAGGCAAACCCATATCATGTAATACAGCAGCTTTACATTTAATAGACTTATTCATAATAGCTCTCCTTTGTAAGGAAAATTATATATAAAAATTTATAAAATTAAAAATTATTTTTCTTTTCGTTAGTAAATAAATAAATACATAAAGATACTAATAATAAAATAGCTACAAATAAAAAAGCTGCTCTATAAGCTCCAATAGGAGCACCAGAAGAGTTTCCTCCCATTATAAAAATTATTTTACCAGTAAGCCATTGAATAAAAAATACTCCACCAAAATTAAAAAAATTTGCTGTAGATAAAGCTCTTCCCATATACTCTTTATCAAATAGAACCTGATAATGAGATATTAATGCTACACTAAATGCTCCAAAAAAACCTAATATGCAAAATAGTATATATAGGTAAGTACTATTAATATTTGATATGAAAGAAAGAACAAAAAGTAAAAAAATTACTCCTATAGATCCAAATATTACAACTCTTTTATAGCTTCCAAATATACTTCTTAGCCTACCAAATACGAATGAACCAATATTCCAGCTTATAGCCATTAACATTAAAATTTTACCTCTTTCAATACTATCTAAACCATGAATATCTTTTAAGTAAGGTGCTCCCCAGAGTCCTAAAATTACGACTAAAGAAGAATAACTCATAAGAGACATAGGAATCATGAACTTAAAATTTCTTTCTTTAAGAACAAAAAATAAATTTTTTGGAGATATTAACTTATTTTTTTTATTAATAAATAACCCTTTATCTCTATCTTCCAGTTCGAAATAATAGAGTAACATTACAAAAAAAGTGACTACCGCTGCGAGCCAAAATGATAATCTCCAACCATATAATTCTGAAAAATATGATAATGGCGTGGTAGCTAATAAGCCTCCTATTCCGCCTACAGCCAAAATTATACCTGCTAATTTAGAAAACTGATTAGTATCTCTCCAGCGAGTGATCAAAACAAGAGACCCCATTAGACATATAGAGCACCCTAAACCCATAAAAATCCTACCAATTAAAAGACTGTAAAAAGAATTTGATAATGCAAATATTATTGAACCAAGCACAGCAAAAATAATTACTGATGACATTACTTTTCTTGGCCCAAAACGATCTATTAAAATACCAGCTGGGATTTGAAATATTGCAAAAGAAAGAAAAAATACACCCCCTAATAATCCCATATCATTTGGATTAATATTGAAATCATTCATCATATTAGGAGATAATACACCAATTGATGTTCGTAGAAATTGACTTACTGTATAACCAGCACATAATACGAGCATAATATAGAAAAACTGGTTTTTATGACTAAACATAATGCCTTATTACATAAATAAATTTTAAATTGATATATTTTTGTTTTATAAATAAAGTTTTATGATAGATTAATATGCAAATTTATTAAGGGTTGTTTTATGAAATTTAAATGGTCAAATGTAACTAAAATTTATTTATTTTTACTTTTAATTTCATTGCTATTTTCTTTTAAAGTTTTATCAAAAGAAAATTTAGATTGGTATGGAGATTCTAATTCAATTTCGAATAAAGATTGGGACTTATCTAAAGCTAAACACTTGTTAGAACGGGCAGGTTTTGGTGGAACTCCAGAACAGGTAAATTTTTTATTTAAACTTGGGCTTTCAAAAGCAGTAGAACACCTAGTCTATTATGAAAATATTTCTGTCGACAATATGCCTGAATTTGATGAATCAAATATTCACGATCCAGGCCTAATAAATTTTCCACCTAGTAGACCTGCAACAACTAAATTAGCAAAAGAAAATGGAGAAGCTTTAGGAATAAAAGTAAAAGAATCTGGCAACAGAAAACTGCAGCCTATAGTTAATAAATTTTTCTTTTGGCTAAGAGCAAGCAGATTAGAGACTAAAAGAGTTGCATACTGGTGGGCAGATAGAATGATAAATTCTCCTAGGCCCCTAGAGGAAAAAATGACTTTGTTCTGGCATAATCACTTTGCAAATAATGAAACAAAAGTAAGAGATTATAGAAAATTACTTTTACAAAATAAAACTTTTAGGCTTCATGCTACAGGTAACTTTAAAAAACTAATAATTGCTACAGCAAAAGACCCAGCTATGCTTTATTTTTTAGACGCTGGACAAAATATTAAGGGATCTCCTAATGAAAATTTTGCTAGAGAAATTATGGAGCTTTTTACTTTAGGAGTAGGTAATTATGAAGAAATCGATATTCGAGAAGCTGCAAGAGCTTTTACAGGTTGGAACACAAACGATTTAGAGTTTGTAGTAAATGAAAATCAGCACGATGATGATATTAAGACTATTCTTAATAAAACAGGTAACTTTTCGGGCGAAGATGTTATTGATATCTTACTTGCTCAAGATGCTGCATCAAGATTTATAGCGACGAAAATATATAAAGAATTTGTTAACGATAAAGTAAATAATGATATAATAGAAGACTATGCTAAAATTCTAAAGTCTAATAATTATGAATTAAAACCTCTTTTATCAGCAATATTTTTATCAAAAGATTTTTATAGCCATCAAAATGTAGGCTCTCATATAAAATCTCCTGTCGAATTAGTTATATCTACTTATAGAAAACTAGGTTTAAACGATACCCCGGGAGTTCCAGATTTTAACCAATCTACAACTTCTATGGGACAAACTTTATTTTGGCCGCCTACTGTTGCAGGATGGGCAGGAGGAAGAAGTTGGATTACGCCAGCATTGCTAATGGAAAGAGGTAATTTTGCTAGGAGCTTCCTATATCCAGATATAGATTTTATTGATAAAGATTTTTATTCTCCTGATCCAAAAATCATCGTGATGCATAAAGCAATAAGAGAAGGAGCAGATATAACTAGTGCAACAAAATCTAGTAATGGAGGAGAATCTATGATGATGATGTCTGAAGCAAATATGATGGCTGATAGAGATGAAGATTTTAATACTAGGTACGGTTCTTACAGAGGCTGGCAGATGGCTGTTTCTAAAGTCAAACCTATTGTAAGAGACACGATAAATATTAATTTTACAAAAATGATTTTAGATAGNGGAGCAAAAAATACTTCCGAAGCAATAGATTATTTAATCAATAGATTTTTAGTTGTTAAGCTCAACGAAAAAAAACGTGAAATGATTATTTCTTTTTTAAATAATAATTTAGGAACAGAAAATATTATTCAGGCTGAGACTTACTTAGAAGATTCTCTTAAAATGGTATTACATTTAATTATGAGCCAGCCAGAATATCAGTTAGGATAATAATTATGAGTGTAATAAAAAGAAGAACATTTTTAAAAACTGCTTCAGCAGCATCTATAGGAGCATTAACTCCTATAAAGTATTTACAATCTAAAGAATCAATAAACGGAAAGATACTTGTAGTACTTGAATTATCTGGAGGTAATGACGGATTAAATACAATAGTTCCATTTGGAGATGATAATTATTATAAACATAGACCTAAAATAGGTTTGAAAGAAAACAAACTATTAAAAATTGACGATTATTTTGGCTTTAATCCAGGAATTGTTGGATTAGAAGCGTTATANAAAGAAGGNAAGATGGCAATTATTCATGGTTGTGGATATGATAATCCATCTTTTTCTCACTTTACATCTATGGCTTATATGCATACTGCAGCTCCTAATAGTGGAGAAGAATATGGTTGGTTAGGTAGGCTAGCAGATCAAATGGCCCCTTCTACACATAAAAATTTTATTGTAAATGTTGATAAAACACAATCTCTCGCTGTAAAATCAAGAACACATGTCCCAATTGTGTTTGATCATCCAGAAAGATATCAAAGAGAAGGTTTTTATGCACAAAAAAATGTTTTAAACTCAATAATAAATAATAGTGATAAAAATGAAATTAATGCATCTCAAAAATTTTTAAATGAAATAGCTAATAGTGCTAATCAATCATCNAATCTNATAAGTGAAGCCTGGTCCAAATATTCACGTAAAGTAGATTATGGCATAGATGCTGTTGATTTAGATAAAATTGCAGCTATGATAGAATCTGATCTTCCTACCAAACTTTATTATACTGCTTTCAGAGANAATGCTTTTGATACACATGTTCATCAAAATAACCTNCATACAAGACTTCTAACATATGCTTCTGATGCTATCAGAGGTTTTATGAGTGATCTTGAAAGAATGGGTAAATCNAATGATGTNGTNNTATTNGTGATGACAGAGTTTGGAAGAAGAGTCCCTGAGAATACCAGTTTNGGAACNGACCATGGATCAGCNGGACCTATGTTTATAATAGGGTCTTCNGTNAAAGGNGGACATTATGGAGAAANACCAGATNTAGTAAATGGATTAGATGAGGGNGANAATTTAAAATATACTACAGATTTTAGAAGTGTTTATGCAACTTTAATTGATAGATGGTTAGAAGTAGATTCAAAAAACATTTTAAGAAAAAACTTTCAAACATTTGATATCTTCGATAAAACTGTTTAATAGTATTTTCTTATCATGTACTGTAAATTATTCTTTCATTTACATTTTTTGAAAGTTAAAATCAGGGGAATATAATGAACATATCATATGAAAATTTAGATGCTGGTTTATCAAAAACTTTATTAAATATAAGTTTTAAACTAGAAAAATTATTAGTATTTGTAGGAAAAATAGGTGCATGGTTATCACTACCATTAATAGCTATTATAATTTTTGATATTATATCTAGACGTTTTTTCGTATTAGGATCAACAAAACTTCAAGAAATGGAATGGCACTTACACGCAGCATTATTTTTATTAGCACTTGGTTACGCATATGTTAAAAATTCTCATGTTAGAATTGAAGTTATTAGGGAAGGGTTTTCCACAAAATTAAAATCAATTTTAGAGGTTATAGGAGTTCTATTTTTTATTCTCCCTTACACAGCATTGATAGTTTACTTTGGTTTTGATTTTGTATCACGTTCATTTGCATTGAATGAAGTGTCATCTGCACTTACAGGTTTATCTCATAGATGGATTATAAAAGCATTTGTACCTATGGGAATGGCTTTTTTATGGTTAGCGGGTATTAGTGTATTACTTAGAAATATAGCCTATTTAATCGGTTTAAATAAAAATAACGAGTTAATAATTGAAACTTCTAAATCAATGTGTCCTGAATTATCAAGTGCAGCCGATGAGTTAGTTAAAGAAGCAAACACTGAGGAGAGTAAATAATGACTATGGATTTTGTTACATTACTTCCAGTAATAATGTTTGCTACATTAGCACTATTACTATTCAGCGGTTTTCCAGTTGCATTCGTATTAGGAGGAGTTGGATTAGGTTTTGGTTTTATAGGAATGGCATTCGATGTATTTAGCTTTATAGAATTTTTTAATATTATAAGTAGAATATGGGGAGGAGTTTGTGAAAATTTAATTTTAGTAGCTGTTCCAATGTTTATATTCATGGGAACTATGTTGGAAAGAAGTGGCGTTGCAAATGATTTATTATATTGTTTACAAGTTCTATTAAGAAGAGTTCCTGGAGGATTAGCATTATCAGTTACTATCATGGGTACTATTATGGCAGCAACTACTGGTATAATTGGTGCATCAGTTGTAATGATGACGCTACTTGCACTTCCAGTGATGTTAGATAGAAAATATGACCCATCATTAGCTACAGGAACAATTGCAGCCTCAGGTACATTAGGTATTTTAATTCCACCATCAATAATGTTAGTTATTATGGCTGACCTTCTGTCAATTTCAGTAGGAACTTTATTTTTAGCAGCAGTAATTCCTGGCTTATTACTTGCATTTATTTATACAATTTATATTTATTTAAGAACAAAATTTAATCCTAGCTTAGCACCCCCGCTTTCAGACGATTTGGGGCCTAAAACTAAATCAGAGTTATGGATAATGGTTTTTAGATCTTTCTTACCGCCAATATTTTTAATTTTATGTGTTCTAGGTTCAATTTTTGCTGGAGTTGCTACTCCTACTGAAGCTGCAGCTGTTGGTGCATTAGGTTCTATAATATTAGCTTTATTCAATAAACGTTTAACAAAAACTGTTATAAAAAGTGTTACGGAAAGATCGGCATTAACATGCGCTATGATATTTGGTTTATTCATAGGTGCAACTGCGTTTTCTTATGTATTTAGATCTCTAGGTGGAGATGATTTAATTCATCATTTTGTAGAAAGTTTAGGTTTAGGCTCATGGGGAATATTATTCTTTATGATGGGTATGGTATTTCTTTTAGGCTTTTTCTTCGATTGGGTTGAAATTACATTAATTGTTCTTCCTCTTTTTGCACCTATTCTAGCTACCTTAGATTTTGGTACACATTTAGATCCTACAATGGTTATTCCTTGGGTAGCTGTTTTAATTGCAGTAAATTTACAAACATCCTTTTTAACACCTCCTTTTGGCTTTGCTCTATTTTATTTAAAGGGAGTTGCACCAAAATCGATAAAAATACAAATGGTATATAAAGGTATAATTCCATTTGTTCTATTACAATTAATAGGGTTGATAACAATCATATTATTTCCAGAATTAGTATTATGGTTACCTACTAAGTTATTGGATTAACTATGAAAAAAATATATTTTATTGCTGTATTATTAGCATTAATATTTTCTTTTCATTCTTTAGCTAATGAAATAACTGCAATTAAAGCAGCAGAGAATATGAAAAATGGTCTAATTGTTATTGATGTAAGAAATAAGGAAGAATGGAAAGAAACAGGAATAATACCAAATTCAATATTGATCCAAATGCTTTCTACAGGAAGAACTATAAGAAAAGAATATATTTCAGATTTATTAACTGCTTTAGGTGATGATAAAGATATTAATGTAGCAATAATATGTCACTCAGGTGGCAGATCATCAGCTACAGTTAGTATGCTACAAGATAAAGGATTTAATAATATTTTTAATATATCTGAAGGCATGGTAGGTAATGGAAGTACTACTGGTTGGCTAAATAGAAATCTTCCTGTTATTGACTGCAATGAAGAGTGTAAATAAATAAATATTTCTATTGAATTTGATTTCAATATAGTTACATTATCAATAAATATATTTTTCAAGGAGGTAATAAATGCTTAAAATTTTCATCAAGTCTATAACAATAATTTTCGTATGCACATTCATGAGTTCTGCTCACGCAGGAGATGCAAGTAAGGGTAAAAAAGTCTTTAATAAATGTAAAGCTTGCCACGGAATAGATGAAGGTGGAAAAAATAAATTAGGTCCTAATTTATGGAATACTGTAGGTGGTCCAATTGCTGCTGCAGAAGGATATAAATACTCGAAAGCATTAATAGCATATGGTGAAGAAGCGGGAACTTGGAATGAGGAAAATTTAGATGCTTGGTTAAAAAAGCCAAAAGACTTAGTGCGTAAAACAAAAATGATATTTCCTGGCTTAAAGAAGGAAGAGGATAGAGCAAACTTAATAGCTTATCTTAAAGAGAACGGAAATAATTAAAAGAAAGTATTCATATGGACCTAAAGGGTGAATATCTTATACCTGCACCTAAAGATAAAGTTTGGGAAGAATTAAATAATCCAGAATCTTTAAAAAATGCAATTAAAGGATGTGAAACTTTAGACAAAATATCTGATACTGAATTTAATGCAAAAGTAAAAGCTAAAATAGGACCAGTTTCAGCAATATTTAATGGATCAGTTACCTTAACAGAAATCAACCCACCAAATAGCTATGTGATATCTGGGCAAGGCAAAGGCGGTGCAGCAGGTTTTGCTAAAGGAAATGTAAAGATTGTTCTTAGCGAAGATGACGATAAAAATAAAACTAAATTATCCTATGATGGTAATGCGCAGGTCGGAGGTAAATTAGCACAGGTTGGATCCAGACTAATTGGTGGAGTAGTAAAAAATACGGCTGATGATTTTTTTAAGACTTTTAATAATAATATAATTACTTCCCCTGCTGATACTACATCAGGTGAACAGAATACCAATAAATCTGATGAACCAATTATTAATAATCAATCTCAAAAAACTAGCATTTCATACTGGGTATGGATTAGTTCTTTAATTTTTATTATAGCAATAATATTAGCATTTTTTACTTAGTAAAATAAATATATTCCTATATAGTATCTAACTGATATTATAGTCAGCATAATGCGGAGGTAAAATTATGCATGAAATTTCTATTAAAATAACTATTAATGAAAAAAATTATGAAAAAAGCATTCTACCCAATACTCTTTTAATAGATTTTCTTAGAGAAGAGCTAGGACTAACAGGAACACATGTTGGTTGTGATACGAGTCAGTGTGGCGCATGTATGGTATTACATAATAACGAAGCATTAAAAGCTTGTTCAATATTAGTAGCCCAATTAAATAATCAAGAAATCACTACTATTGAGCATTTACAAAAAGATAATAAATTACACCCTATGCAAAATGCATTTAGAAATAACCATGGATTGCAATGTGGCTTTTGTACTCCTGGAATGATTATGTCAGCTATTTCACTAATTAATGAAAATAACTCACCCACAGAAGAAGAAATTAGAAAACATTTAGAAGGTAATTTATGTAGATGTACAGGATATCAAAATATAGTAAAATCTATAGAAGAAGGCGCTAAAGATATGCGTGAAAAAGGATAAATAATGTATAATTTTAATTTTCATTCTCCAAACACCATAGAAGAAGCAATTAATATTTATAATGGTAGTGAAGAACCTAAATTTTTAGCAGGAGGCATGACTTTACTTGCTTCTATGAAACAAAGGCTAATAGCTCCAAGTGATTTAATTGACTTAAGAAATATAAAAGATTTATCTGAAATTAGTTCTAAAGAAAATCATATTACTATAGGCTCGCTTTGTACTCATTCAGAAGTTTCCAATAATGTAATAATAAAAAATAAAATAAAGAATTTAGCAAAATTAGCGAATGGCATAGGTGACCCTGCAGTGAGAAAGATGGGTACTATTGGAGGATCTATTGCAAATTCTGATCCTGCAGCTGATTGGCCAGCAGCTATTTTAGCTTTAAAAGCTAATATTAAAACTAATAATAGAATTATACTCAATCGAGATTTATTTATTGGTATGTTTGAAACATCTCTTGAAGAAAATGAGATAATAACTTCTATTGAAATTCAAGTACCTGATTTTTTTGATTATATAAAGTTTCCTAATCCTGCAAGTAGATACGCTATTGTTGGTGTAGCAATTGCTAAGTATGATAGTAACGTTATTGTTACAGTATCTGGGGCTTCACATAAACCATTTATAGCTGACGCATTAAGTGAATCATTATCTAAAAACTTCTCAAGTAACATACCTCTAAAAACAATATCTTTAGATGAACTAAATGAAGATATTCATGCTTCAGCCGAATATCGAGCTAATCTTATCGATGTATTGACTAAAAAAATAATAAATAATAATTAAAAATATAAATATATTATAGCGAGAAAATTATGAAACAATTTGATGAAATATTACATAAAGCTGCACTATGGAGAAAAAACAATAAATCAGTTGCTTTAGCAACTGTAGTTTCTACTTGGGGTTCAAGTCCTCGACCAGTCGGAAGTCAAATGGCCATAAGTGAAAATTTAGATATACATGGTTCTGTATCAGGTGGATGCATAGAAGGATCAGTAATATCAGCAGCACAGGAAATTATGAAAACAGGAGTGCCTAAATTACTAAAATATGGGGTTAGTAATACTGAAGCATGGGAGGTTGGACTAACTTGTGGAGGAAAAGTTGAAGTTTTTGTAGAAAAAATTGGGGATAATGATTGAAAGACGAAACATTAAACCTAATTCTTACGGAAAAAAATAATAGAAACACTATAATAGTTGCTACTGATATAATAAGTGGTGAGCAATTAATAATTAGTGAAAATAACGATTCTGAAATTAATAATAAAATTTTATTAGCTGCAAAAAATAATATTATGCATGGTAAGTCGGAGGTTTTAGAAATAGACTCAAAGAAATGGTTTATAAATATTTCTTTACCACCATTAAGGTTAATTACTATTGGAGCTGTTCATATTGCTCAGCCACTTGCAGAAATAGCAACTATTTCAGGTTATGAGGTCACTATTATCGACCCTAGAGCTGCTTTTGCCAACAATCAGAGATTTCCTGATATAAAAATTATGAACGATTGGCCAGAGGAAGCGATAAATAATATAGGGATTGATAATAGAACTGCAGTAGTTACTCTTACTCATGATCCAAAATTAGACGACTCAGCACTAAACGCTGTATTAAAAAGTAATGCCTTTTACATTGGCTCTTTAGGTTCTAAAAAAACACATAATGCAAGAATACAACGTTTAAAAAAATCTAATTTCTCTGATTATGAAATCAATAGAATTCATGGACCAATAGGGCTTGATATAGGTGCTAAGTCACCTCAAGAAATAGCTATATCCATAATTTCAGAAATAATCTCTACTAGAAAAAAATTTGAATTTAATGGAGATAATTAAATATGTACTTCGGTGATATTAATGTAAAAGATAGCCTAGATTGTATCCTTGCCCATACAATAGTTATAAATAAAAAAAAATTCTCTAAAGGAACTATAATTACTGAAATAGATAAAAACTATTTTATAAATAATAAAATTAGGACAATTGTCTGTGCTAAATTAGATAAGAATGATTTTCATGAAGATAAAGCAGCAAATATAATTGCAGAAACTTTTCATAATAATAGTATTGCAACCGAAAAGGCATACACCGGTAGAGCTAATATATTAGCAAATAAGTCAGGACTATTAGTAATAGACGAAGAAAAAATTCGTAAATTTAATAAAATATCTGACGATATAACCATAGCAACTTTAAATAACAACTCTACAGTAAAAAAAGGTGAAATGATTGCTACTATTAAAATCATATCCTTTGCCGTTAAGGATAGTTTTATTAAGAAAATTAAAAATACTATCTATAAAAAAGCTATTTCCATCAATCCATATATTCATAAAAAATGTGCTTTAATTTTAACTCATCACAAAAATAAGAATGAAAAGTTAAACTCTATATCAGAAAGAAGAGTTAATGAAAGACTAAAAAACTTAAACTGTAGTTTAGATATAACTTCTTATTGTGAACATGATACTAAAGAAATATCAAAGAAAATAAATATTATTTTAAAAAAGAAAATAGATCTTATTATGATATTAGGTTCATCAGCAATTGTTGATATTAAAGATAAAATACCGGAGGCAATTAATTTCTCAAAAGGAAAAATTATTAGATTTGGAATGCCTGTAGATCCTGGTAATTTACTATTATTAGGTAAGATTAAAAATACCCATGTTATAGGCCTACCTGGATGTGCAAGATCACCTAGTCTTAATGGCTTTGATTGGGTTTTAGAAAAAGTTATTTCTGGTACAAATATCACTAAATTAAATATTTCTAATATGGGTGTTGGAGGTTTATTAAAAACTCTAAATAAGAGAACTAAATTAGAAAAAAAAATAAAAAACTAT
>NHFK01000003.1 GCA_002171375.1 Alphaproteobacteria bacterium TMED109 | reverse complement strand
ATACATATAACTTCTGGTGTGACTGTTGCTACAGGAGCTGCAGCAGTAGCTTGGCCGCTAATAGATCAAATGAATCCATCTGCAGATGTGTTGGCTCTAGCTAGTGTTGAAGTAGACTTAGAACCACTTCAACCTGGGCAATCAATAAGTGTTTTATGGAGAGGTAAGCCACTATTCATAAGACGAAGAACAGAAGAAGAAATTTCTGAAGCTAGAGATATAGATCTAAATACACTTAAAGATCCTCAGTTAGACGAAGAAAGAGTTAAAAATTCAAATTATTTAGTAATGGTAGGAGTATGCACACATCTTGGCTGTGTTCCATTAGGTCAGCAAGGTGAGTATGGAGGTTGGTTTTGTCCTTGTCACGGTTCTCATTATGATACTTCTGGAAGAATTAGAAAGGGCCCAGCGCCTACAAATTTAGAAATTCCACCCTATGTTTTTTTAAATGAAACTACTATTAAAATAGGATAATTAGATGAAAGGCTTTTTTTATGAGTAATATTAAAAATGGAAAAGGTATTATTGGCTGGATAGATTACAGACTTCCAATTTTTAGTACTTTGCAGCATACCCTTGTCGATTACCCTACGCCTAAAAATTTAAACTACTGGTGGAATTTTGGTTCTTTAGCAGGAATATTTTTATTGATACAAATTATTACTGGTATTGTTCTTGCTATGCACTATACGCCAAGTGTTGAAGGAGCGTTCGCTAGTATAGAGCATATTATGAGAGATGTTAATTACGGATGGTTAATAAGATATATCCATATGAATGGAGCATCTTTTTTCTTTATAGTAGTATATATTCATATTTTTAGAGGTTTGTATTACGGTTCTTATAAGTCACCAAGAGAGGTATTATGGTGGTTAGGTTTAACTATATTATTACTTATGATGGCTACAGCTTTCATGGGCTATGTTCTACCTTGGGGACAAATGAGTTTTTGGGGTGCAACAGTAATAACTAATTTATTCTCTGCTGTACCTATTGTTGGAACTGCGTTAGTAGAATGGCTTTGGGGAGGCTTTGCAGTTGATAACGCTCTTTTAAACCGTTTTTTTGCATTGCATTATTTATTCCCATTTTTAATTGTTGGGGTAGTTATTTTACATATTGTAGCTCTTCATACACATGGCTCTAATAATCCTTTAGGAATAGATAGAAAAGGGCCTCAAGATTCTATACCTTTTCACCCTTATTATACTATAAAAGATTTATTTGGATTAAGCTTTGTACTAACTATATTTGCAGCGGTAGTATTTTATGCGCCTGACTATTTGGGTCATCCTGATAACTATATACCTGCTGATCCTTTAAAAACTCCAGCCCATATTGTACCGGAGTGGTACTTTTTGCCTTTTTACGCAATACTTAGAGCCGTACCGGACAAACTTGGTGGTGTAATTGCTATGATTAGTGCCATCTTAATTCTATTTGCTCTTCCTTGGCTAGATACTTCTAAAGTTAGGTCTGCAACATTTCGTCCCATTTATAAAAAATTCTTTTGGTTTTTATTAATAGATGTAATTATTTTAACGTGGGTAGGCGGAAGTCCAGCTGAAGGACATTTTATCCTTATAGGAAGATTAGCAACAATATATTATTTTGCTCATTTTATTATTTTTATGCCAATTATTGGAATAATAGAAACTCCCAAACCTCTTCCAAATAGTATATCGGAAGCTGTACTAAAAAAACCTATTAAAGATGGAACATAGCTATGAAAAATTATTATAAAATTCCTAAAATATTTTTTATATCTTTCATTTTGATAAACTTATTTTTATCTAATCTTTTTGCCGCTGGACCAGATGGTAACATTACAAAAATGAAATTTTCATTTGATGGTATTTTTGGAGTAATTGATAAAGCATCGGCTAGAAGAGGATTACAGGTTTATAATGAAATTTGTGCTGGATGTCACAGTTTAGAACATGTTTCATATAGAAATCTATTAGATATTGGCTTTTCAAATGACCAAGTAAAGGAGTTTGCTTCACAATTTGAAGTTACAGCAGAACCAGACTCTGATGGTGAAGTAAATATGCGGTCTGCTATACCATCGGACAAGTTTGTTAGTCCATATCAAAATGATAATCAAGCTAAAGCTATGAATAATGGTGCTATTCCTCCAGACTTATCTTTAATAATAAAAGCAAGGGCAGGGGGTGCCAGCTATTTTTATAGCCTTTTAAAAGGATATGAAGATCCACCAGAGGATAAAGAATTGTCAAATGGATACTATAATATAGCCTATCCAGGAAATGTTATAGCTATGCCACAACCACTATATGGTGACGATGTAGAATATGCTGATGGTACAGAAGCTACTATGGAACAAGAAATTATAGATTTAGTTTCATTTCTAACATGGACTGGACAACCGGAGCTTAATGATAGAAAATCTATGGGATTTAGAGTGTTTCTTTTCTTAGTTTTTATGACAAGTGTTTTATTTCTTTCCTATAGAAAAATTTGGAAAAAAATTAAAGGCTAATTAAACCTTTTTAGAAGATTTTGTAACTTTAATTTAGCATGTTGAGGTCTTGCCTCTTCAGGAGTAATTAAAGCATAGTCAAGAGCACTATATGCTGGATCATTCCAGTTCCACTCTGTTTTTTCAATATTTTTTATAATACTTTTTAGTAAATTTTTAGCATTTAAAGAATTAGTATTAAGTACTTTAATAATACTATCTACGGTAACTGCATCATGATCAGGATGCCAACAATCATAATCTGTTACCATAGCTATAGTAGCATAGGCTATTTCAGCTTCTCTGGCTAGTTTTGCTTCTGGCATATTAGTCATGCCTATAACATCACAGTTCCAAGATCTATATAGATTAGACTCTGCTAATGTTGAAAACTGAGGTCCTTCCATTGCAATATATGTTCCACCATTCAGAATATTAATATTATCAGGAGCTGACTCAAATATAATTTTACTTAGATGTTTGGATGTAGGTTTTGCCATTGATACATGTGCAACTATTCCATCATTAAAAAAAGTTTTTATTCTTGCAAATGTTCTATCAATAAACTGATCTATAATAACAAAGTCTCCTGGTTTTATAGATTCTTTTAGGCTTCCAACCGCAGATAATGATATTATATCTGTGACCCCTAGTGATTTTAAACAATCAATATTAGCTCTATAATTTATATTAGATGGAAGTAGATTATGGCTTTTTCCATGTCTTGGAAGAAATGCAATATTTATATCATTTATAATACCTGTCAGAATTTTATCAGATGGATCTCCAAATGCTGATGATACACTTTGCCATTTAGCCTCTGATATATTATCTAAGTTATATATACCACTTCCACCTATAATTCCTAAATAAGGCTTTTCTTTATTCATTATACTTATCGAACACCTAATAAAATGATTTCAAAAATAAGAGTAGAATTAGCTGGAATTAATCCATTACCCACAGCTCTATTTCCGTATCCCATTGATGGAGGAATTACTAAACATCTTTTTCCATCTTCTTTCATTCCTATTAATCCTTCTTCCCAACCTTTAATAACCATACCCTGGCCTAAGGCTAATTGGAATGGCATTCCTCTCTCTAAAGATGAGTCAAATTGACTTCCTTTGGCATCACAAAAATCTTTAGCTTCTTTTTTTGAATCATATAACCAACCAGTATAGTGAACAGCAACTTCTTTTCCATTAACAGCTATTCTTCCATTACCTACTTCAAGGTCAGTAATAATAAGTTCCTTTGGTTCTTCCATAGCAAATATATTATTACACAAAATAATGAAAGTTACAGCAATAAATAATAGCATCTTATAAGTCTTTAATATTAAATTGAATTGCATTTTAAGCTCCTATCTAAATTATTATAATGATTTTTTTAAAAATTCTATTGTTCTTTTATATGATAAATCTCTTGATGCCTCATTATAACTATCTCTTTGGTCACAAAAAAACCCATGATCTGCATTTTTATAAGTATGAATTTCTATACTTGGTTCTTTATTTTGAGAAAAATGTTTAATTTTATTTTGATCTTCTTTATTAATTGTTTCATCTTTCTCACCTAAATGAACTAAGGTAGGGCATCTAGGCGTTTTATCTAGAAAAGTAGATATTTGTGAGCCATAAAAACATACCGAAGCATCTAATCCATATGCTGAACAAGCTGCTTTCCAAGATAGAGATCCTCCATAGCAAAAACCTACTGTCGCTACGTTATGAGATACCTTAAGATTAGCAATACAACTTAATATATCCATAGTAGGTAGATCCCATCCAGACTTACCTTTTAATTCTTTACCTTTTTCAATACTAGTAGCAGAGTAATCTAGGTTAACATCATTTTGAACTCTATAAAATATATCGGGCACCCATGTTATAAATCCCTCTTTTGAGAATTTTTCGGCAATGTCTTTGATATGGTCATTAACTCCAAATATCTCTTGAATTAAAACTATAGCACCTATTCTTTCGATAGATGGTTCATATATATAAACCGGTATATCTTTATCATCAGCAGACTTTATATTAATCTTATTATTCATCTTTTATTCCTATATATCTATACGTTAAACCTAAATACAATAATATCACCATCAATGACAATATATTCTTTTCCTTCTGTCCTAATATATCCATTCTCTCTAGCTTTTTGCTCTCCTCCTAATTTAATATAATCATTAAAAGAGATGGTTTCGGCTGCAATAAAACCTCTTGAGAAGTCATCATGTATTTTACCAGCTGCATCTTTTGCTATAGTGCCTTTTTTAATTGTCCATGCTCTTACTTCTTTAGGTCCTGCTGTGAAATAAGTTACTAAATCTAAAAGGTCATAGCCAGCTTTAGCTAATTTTTCTAATCCAGATTCTACTAAATTCAAAGCTATTAAAAATTCATTTCTTTCTTCAATATTAGAAATTTCTGAAATTTCAGATTCTAATTTTGCAGACATTGTTATTGTCTTTATACCTTTTGAGGCACCTAATTTAGTTAACTCATGAGAATAATCATTTCCATCAACTGAGGATTCTTCATCAACATTAGCTACAAATAAAACTGGTTTAAAAGTTAACAAATTTAATTTTTTAACAATAAAAAAGTCATCCTTCGAAAAATTAATCTCTCTAGCAGGTTTTCCATCTTCAAGTTGATCAATAACTTTTAATATTATTTCAAAAATTAATTTTGCTTCTTTATCTCCTGCCCTAACTTTTTTTTCTATGGAATTTTTTCTTTTATTTAGAGTTTCAAGATCTGAAAGCATAAGTTCTGTTTCTATTACTTCTATATCGTTTATAGGGTCTATTTTATTATTTACATGAGTTATATCACTATCATCGAAGCATCTTATTACATGGCAAATAGCGTCAACTTCTCTAATATTAGCCAGAAATTGATTGCCTAAGCCTTCTCCTTTGCTAGCTCCTTTTACTAGTCCAGCTATATCAACAAAATCAACATAAGTTGGTATAATTTGATTAGGTTTATTTATTTTAGCTAATTCATTTAGTCTTCTGTCAACTAATGCAACCCTACCAATATTAGGTTCAATAGTACAAAAAGGATAATTTTCTGCATTCGCGGAGTTAGTTTCAGTTAAAGCATTAAATAGTGTTGATTTTCCAACATTAGGTAAACCTACAATGCCGCAATTAAAGCCCATAATTTTAACTCCTAGCTATATTTTCTGACAGAATTTGTGGTAAATTATCAATATTATTAATAATTAACTCTATATTTGAACAAATTTCATTAATTAAATTATTAACGCTTATTAATTCTTCTTTATTAAAGTCCCCTAAAACATAATTATTTACAAGGCTTTTATCTCCAGGGTGGCCTATTCCAATTCTTAGCCGAACATAGTCTGTTCCTATATGCGAATCTATACTTTTAAGCCCATTATGACCTCCTGAGCTTCCTCCTATTTTTGTTCTTATATCTCCAATATTTAAGTCTAAATCATCATGTATTACAATAATTTGTTTATTTTGAAGTTTATAGAACTTTTTTATATGACTTAAACTTTGTCCCGATAGATTCATAAATGTTTGAGGTTTAACAAGTAGTAATGGGTTATCTTTTAGTTGACTTGTAATAATATGTGCTTGAAATTTGCTTTTAAAATGAGAAAAAGAATACTTTTTTGCAATACTATCAATAATCATAAACCCTATATTATGTCTATTCATACTGTACTTAGTTTCTGGATTACCAAGCCCAACCAAGACTAACACTAATTTATTTCCAATCTATAAATTAATTATTCTTCTTTTTTTACAGCTTCTTCAGAAGGTTTTTCTTCATTAGAAGAAGTAGTTTCACCTTCAGTAGTTTCTTCATCACCTTCTTCTTCAGAGGTTTCTTCTTCTGATGTTAAGGCCGCTGGGGCTACAACGCTTGCAATGATGAAATCTCTGTCTGTAATAGTTGGAGTAACTCCATCAGAAATATCTTTTATATCACTGAAGCGAATTGAGTCACCTAGCTCAAGTCCAGTTAAATCAATGATAAATAATTCTGGAATATTAGACGCAGGACAAGAAACTTCAATATTATATCTAACAATATTTAAAATTCCTCCTTTTTTAATACCAGGACATTCTTCTTCATTTTCAAATTTAACAGGAACTTCAATAGTCACTTTTGTATTTTCACTAACTCTTAAAAAATCTATATGTTCTGCTTTATCAGTAACTGGATGTAAGGAAATTTCTTGAGGTAAAACTCTTATACTTTCTTTATCTATTTCTAAATCACATAACCTATTAAAAAAACCTTCTTTTCTTAACTCAGCATTTAAATCTCTTTCATTTATTGAAATAGCTAATGGTTCTATTTTATTTCCATAAATTATAGCAGGAATTCTTCCTTCTCTTCTAAGTGTTCGTGATTTACCTTTACCTACAGATTGTCTTGTTTCTGCTGAAAGGTTAGATGTCGCTACCATTGTTTACTCCTATTACTATAATTACTTTTATTCTTAAAATCTATATTTAGTCAAATAAACTAGAAACCGAACTATCTGAACTAATTCTTTTAATAGCCTCCGCTATTAGTGGAGCTAGGTTTAATATACGTATGTTACTTGCGTCAAGGATTAATTTAGTAGGTGCAATACTATCTGTTATTACTAGCTCATTTAATTTAGAATTTTTTATTCTTTCTACAGCTGGTCCAGATAAAACTCCATGCGTAATATATGCTGAAACACTTTTAGCTCCAGATTCAATTAAAGCTTCTGCTGCGTTACATAAAGTTCCTGCTGTATCAACTATATCGTCAACTATTATACAATCTCTACCTTTAATATTTCCTATTATATTCATTACTTCTGATTCGTTAGCTTTATCTCTTCTTTTATCTACTATAGCTAAATCACCATTTATTCTTTTTGCTATACCCCGTGCTCTTACAACTCCACCAACGTCTGGTGATATAACTACTAAATCCTTATTTTTATAATGATCTAATATATCTTTTGTTATAACTGGTGCAGCATATAAATTATCTACTGGTATATCAAAAAACCCTTGAATTTGTCCTGCGTGTAAGTCAATTGTTAATAACCTATCTATTCCAGCTGTAGTAAGTATATCTGCAATTAATTTAGCAGATATCGGTGTTCTTGGTCCAACTTTTCTATCTTGCCTAGCGTAACCAAAATAAGGGATAACAGCAGTTACAGTATTAGCAGATGCTCTCTTTAGTGCGTCAATAGTTATTAATAGTTCCATAACATTATCATTAGCAGGCATAGAGGTAGATTGAATTACGAATATATTCTTACCTCTAATGTTTTCATTAATTTCTACAAATACTTCTTGGTCTGAAAACCTAGTAACAGATACATCAATAATTTCTACTTTTAACTCTTTACTAATTTCTCTGGCAAGAATTGGATTGCTATTACCTGAAATGATATGCATATTTTGAGCCTTATAAATTTAATAAATTATTAACATAAATTGGAATTATTTATAT
Organism: Alphaproteobacteria bacterium TMED109; assembly: GCA_002171375.1. Lineage (GTDB taxonomy): Bacteria > Pseudomonadota > Alphaproteobacteria > TMED109 > TMED109 > TMED109. The sequence continues at coordinate 30,481 of NHFK01000003.1, read as the reverse complement.
GTTAATACTTATATTAAATCTATCTATTTTTAAAGGTTTATTATCATATTAAGCTCAGTTAGAGACATTTCAATTATTTTTGTTGATATTTCTTTCCACACATATGGAATAACTGACTTTTTTATTATGTTCTCTTGTTTAATAGAACCTATTAATTGATTTTTTTCGTTAAATATTTCCCAAATAACCCTAATATTAACTCGCTCATTCTCTATTATATCAAAACTAAAATTTATTTTTAAAGAGGAATACTTTTTTATGTCGCTATAATTGTCGTCTTTTTCATCTAATATTTTAAGAGAGTTTGAAGAGAATATACTGCGTAATGTTTGGTTAAAAATATTTTTAAGTTTTTTATCATTCTTTAAACCACTTATTTCTAAATTTTTTATGTAAGTAATATTATTTATTTTAAAAATATTTTTTTCAATAAAACTAGTGATTTTATCTGAAATTATATTTTGGATATTTGAATCATTAATATTGTCATTAGGCAATATTATTTCTAATTTCATATCATTATATATAGAACTATTAATATTAAATATCATTTTTATTTTATCAGTTTTAGAATATTTAATTAATGTAGCTTTAACTATATAATCATTTTCATTATAGTATTCATAACTAGTTAAAATATTTTTTTTTATAAGGTTATTATAAATACGTTTCTTAATGTTTAAATTTACTTTTTCTGAAACTCCAATAATATTATCAATAAAAATTATTGAATTGATAGGATTATAGATTGGTGACGTTGTTTTAGAGTTTTGAAAAGGTTTGTTCATTTGAAAACAACCAAAAAGAAAAAAAATACATAAGATATATTTTAAAATATTTCTCATCATTTAGCTTTAATTGAAATAGTAGAAATCATTCTTCCACAATCTTTTAAGTTATTTTTATAGTTTCTTCTATAACTAAAGAAATTATGTTCTTCGATAAATGTATCATTATTGGTATTAGATATATTTTTTTCTATTACCCCTTTATCCAAAGCTTGATCTTTAATATATTGAGGTAGATCAAATTTGTATTTATTTGTTAAAATATTAATAAAATATTTATTATTTTTAATATTTTCTTTGGTAAATTTTTTATAAAAATCTTTTTGTACCTCATAAGATTCTGGTCCTATACATGGGCCAATTGCTAATCGTATATTTTTTACTTTTGACTTCATGCCAATAAAGGAATCAATTGTATTCGATAAAATATTTTTAATTGCCCCTTTCCAACCAATATGAATAGCTGCAATTATATTTCTTATAGGGTCAACTACTAAAACCGGAGAGCAATCTGCTGTTAATATACCTAAAATTATATTTGGTTTATTAGTTATTATTGCATCAGCATCAATTTTAGAGGTGATCTGTCTTATATTATTAACTATAAGAATCTTATTACCATGTACTTGATTAACTATTTTTAGGTTTTGAATATTTAATTTATGATAATTACATACTAATTTTCTATTATTATAAACATTTTTTTTTAGGTCATTTGAACTATAGCTACAATTTAAGCTGAAATTATTTTTATTAGAATAGCCACCATTTTTAGTAAAAAAACCATGATTTATATTTTTAAAATTTAAGTTATTACTTAAAATAGGTTCTATTTCATTGCTTTGCATTTTAAAAACCAGCTGGTTGTATTGATTTACTTGATGTAATAACTATAGCATTAAATAAGCTGCCCATTTCTTTTTCTGAAGTTAATCTTTTATAATCATTCAAAATTAAATCTTTTTTATCAGGATTGTTTTTGATTAATTGTTTACATCTAATATTAATTCCTAAATTCTTTAAAAAGTCTTTTTGTTCTATTGGGCCAAAGACATTAGCTTTAAGCTCTTTTGCAATTTTTATAATAAGTTTGAAGTCTACTTTTGCAGATAAATCACATTTCCCCGGTTCTAAAAGTGGATTTATATATTTATGGTCTTTAACAGCTTGAAGTGAGCCAAAATTATCTTCTTTATTTAAAGCATAATCAATTATTAAAAATATACCCCCTTGTTCCAATACTCTTTTAATTATTGAAGTAATAATATTTATAGTTGCAGGGCTAAATTCTATAATTTGATTGTTTTTTAGATATTCAGGTAAAATAGTTTCATATGGACTAGGGTTTTTGTCATAAACAAACTGTAAATCATTATTGGAATTAATATCAATCAATCTTTCGTGCCAATTGTTATTAATTTTAATAAATTGATGAATAGGAAGAGCATCAAAAAATTCATTTGCATAAAGCATAGAAAATCCATTAGGTATTTTATTTATGTCATTATATGATTGAGAGTTTGGCACATTAAATTTTTGTTTTTTGATTAAAGATGAAGAGCTTTCTATAAAAATAGGTTTAATTTTTTCTGATAGAATTTTATCAATTTGTTTAGTGGCTCTAAGTGCATCTTTCATCATAGTACCATTACCTCCACCTAAATCTACNAATATAGGAAAGTTAGGTTTTTTACATTTATAATAATAATCTATAAATGCTAATCCTATTAGTTCTCCAAATATTTGACTTATCTCAGGAGAAGTAATGAAATCACCTTTAGCACCTATTACGTTATTTTTATTATAATATCCATATTTAGGAGCTAATAAACAATCAGACATATAATCTGAAACCGTAATTGGCCCATGTAATTTTATTTTTTTTAAAAAATATTCTTTCAAAATGTATTCTTTTTTTTATTTTTCTATTTTTTTTTATACAAGTAAATACCTAAAATTAGTAGAGGTATTGATAATGCCATACCTATTGTGTAATTGTAATACAAAGCGCCTATATGTCTGTCAGGTTCCCTAAAAAATTCAATAAAAATTCTTGAAGATGCATATAAAATACAAAATATACCTGAAATTTTTCCAGGTGTGTTTAAAACCTTGGTTTTATATATANAGTAATATAATATTATTAATATTATAATTCCTTCTAAAAATGCTTCATATAACTGACTAGGGTGCCTAGAATTTGGTCCTGCGCATTTAAATATTACTGCCCAAGGTAATTCAGATTGTTTGCCCCATAATTCACCATTTAAAAAATTCGCAATTCTTCCCAAAAATATTCCAATTGGAGCAGCAGCACATATTAAGTCTGTCAAAGAAAGAAATTTTAAATTATTATTTTTTGAATAAAANAATGTAGAGACTGTTATTCCAATTAAACCTCCATGAAATGACATNCCCCCNTGCCANACAAATAAAATNTTTATAGGGTCATAGANATAATACGGTAAATTATAAAATATAATATANCCTAATCNTCCTCCAATTATAATTCCAAGCATTGCCCATATCAAAAAATTTTCTATATGTTTTTNATTTATAANATTATTATAATAACTCAATTTAANGATATTTTTTAAATATATTTGACCTAATATTAGCCCAAATATATATGAAAGTGCATACCATCTAATTTCTAAAGAAAAAATAGAAAANCCTGATGTGAGTCCTATNGAACAGGCTGAATCTGTAAGTTTTAAAAATTGATCAAACATTTTTTATTTATATNGATCATCTGAAAGAAGATAATTGNTAACATAGTCATNNACNCCTTTTTCTAGTGATAAAGCTTTAATTTTATATCCTTTTTTTTTAATTTTATTCATATTAGCTCTAGTATGATATTGATATTGGTGTTTTATATTTTCTGGCATTTCNATATAACTAATTTTTGNTGATACNTTCATTGCTTTAAACACTGAATTTACTAANTCTTCAAAGGATCTTTCAATNCCAGTTCCACAGTTAAATATTCCAGAAATGTTTTTATTATCAATTAGCCAGTTTATAAGTGATATACAATCATCTACATAAATAAAATCTCTTGTTTGTTGTCCATCTTCATATTNATTATTATAGGACTTAAATAATTTTACATTTCCANTTTTTTTATATTGATCNATCGCATGTTTTACTACTGACTGCATANTTTCTTTATGATATTCATTTGGTCCGTAAACATTAAAAAACTTTAATCCAACCCANTGNGGAGGACANTTTTTTTTCTTTGCTTCTTTAATAGCATATCGATCAAATAAATATTTAGAAAGACCATAAATATTTAGTGGCTTATATGTTTTATTTTCTGAATCATCGAAACCTTTTGATCCATCACCGTATGTAGCAGCAGAGGACGCATAAAGAAATCTTACTTTATTTTCGGTGCACCATTTCCATAACTTACGAGTAAACCTTGTATTTATATTATATATTAGTCTAAAGTTTGTTTCGGTAGTAGAAGAATTAGCTCCCATATGAATAACTAATTCTATATTATTATTTTTATCTAAATATTTAAAAATATCTTCCGGAGAAACTATATTTTGGTATATCAGCTTATTTATGTTTTTATTTTTACTTTTATCATTTAGCCAATCACATATGATAATATTTTGAATGCCTTTTTTATTTAATGATGAAACAATATTTGAGCCTATAAAACCAGCTGCACCTGTAACTAAAATCATAATATAACCTTTGTATATTTATATTTATATTTTTAAATATTTAATTATATAAAAATTATATATACTACTATGAAAATATGTAACTTTTTATAAAAATTTAAGGATAAAAAATGTCAAAAAAAGAATTTATTAAAGATGATATGGTCAAATTATTNGGAGGTGCAAGTTCTGCATTAGGCGTTTTGAAAGATGAACTTGAAGATAGAATAAAAGATAAAGTTGAAAAAGTAATATTTAAATTGGATTTAATAAATAAGAAAGATTTTTTGGTTGTCAAAAAGATGGCTGAAGAAGCGAGAATACAAAATGAAAAATTAAGCAAAAAAATAAATACATTAGAAAAAAAAATAGTACTACTTAATAAAAAATTTAAAAAATAAGACATTAGTTTTTACTGATTCTCATATAAATATAAAAAATATAAATATAATATTATAAATATACATAATTTATTAGTTCGAAAGCCATATAAGTTATTGATTTTATTAATATTTATTTTGTTTATTTTTATATTAAATGATTGATTTGCACTTTGTGTCAGCTTTTGAGATTATACTGTATATAGATGTTATTTTTTATAAAATACTATATTTAGTATAAAAAGGTTAATTATGAGAGTTCTCTTATCGGATTCAGAAAATAATAACTTAAATCCATTAGATTTAATTGAAGATGTAGTAGTCTCAAATGATTGGCCTCATAATAGGCCAGATAATGATACTTTATATGTTGAAGTAGCAGGGGAATGGTGTGATTACCAGCTAACTCTAGCTTGGAGCAACGATAATAAGTTACTTCAGTATACTTGGACTTACAATATTAAAGTTCCTATTAAGAAGTACAGCTCATTATACGCATTATTAAATAAGATAAATTTAAATATTAGCTCAGGGCATTTTGAATTATGGGTTGAGGACGGCTATTTAATGTATAGAAACTCTCTATTAAGTTTTGATTTTTCATCTATTACTCCTGAAATAATAGAAAGTATTTTATCGTCTTCTTTATCTGATTGTGACAAGTATTATCCTACATTTCAATTTCTCTTATGGGGAGATAAAACCCCAAATCAAGCTATAGAAGCTTCATTATTAGAGACGCAGGGTGAGGCTTAGTAGATTTAGTGGTTAAATTCCCAGTTTTATTTATAGGGTGTGGTAATATGGGATCATCTATTATAGATGGAATTTTATCAAACCAAATTATGAATAAAAGTGATATATTTATAATAGAACCAAACTTAAAAAAAAGACGTTTTTTAAATAAAAATGGTTTAAGTGTATTCAGTAAAATTAGTGAGTTAGACATTAAGAAATTAGGCATAAAAGCATTATTAATTGCTGTAAAACCTCAAATAGTTAAAGAAGTGGCATATGAAATAAAAGATTATATGAATACTAACCAAATAATAATTTCAATAGTAGCTGGCAAAAAAATAAAATTCTATAAAAATATTTTTGGAAAAAATATTTCCATAATACGAGCAATGCCTAATACCCCTGCAAGTTATGGAAAGGGAATAACAGCTATTTATCCTTGTGAAAAAACTAATAATTCAAATTTAAAAAATACTAAAAAAATATTTTCTGCTGTTGGAAAAGTAGTAGAGCTGAAGCAAGAAAATAAAATGGATATTGTTACTGCTATTTCTGGCAGTGGACCAGCATATGTATTCCTTTTAATAGATTATTTAATAAAAACTGCAGTTAATAAAGGATTAGATAAAAAAACTGCAACAATATTAGTTAAAGAAACTTTATTAGGTGCAAGTTATATGGCGTCTAATTCTCCTAAATCTCCAGAAATATTAAGAATAGATGTTACCAGCCCAGGAGGAGTAACAGAAGCAGCACTGAAAGAGTTTAATAAAAATAGTATATTTCTTAAGACTTTAGATAGAGCTATTAGTGCTGCAGTAAAAAAATCTATTAAATTGTCTTCTTAATTAAATTATAAGAGTTAACTTGATACTTTTTTATATAGAAGTATTTTATTATATAATAAAAAAGTGAATGGTGTTAAATGTCTAATAAAGAACTAAAAGATAGGTTAATTTCAATTGCTATTAAGGAATTAATAGCAAATAGATGGAATCATTTAGATATGAAAAAATTATCTAGTTTATCTAAATCTCCATTGGATGATGTCTTACTAGTATGTAGTTCGAAGCATAAATTATTAGATTATTGGTCTGATAATATAAATTTTGAAATGGTAAAGAGTTTATCTATAAAAGAACTTCAGCAAGTTTCAAAAAAAGAAAGAGTTTTAGAATTAATGATGTGTCGTTTCGATGTTATAAAATCTAAATCTAAAGAGGTTAATGCTTTAATTAAATTATCAAAAAGAAGTTTAATAGAATCTTCGTATAGCTTTAATAGAGCTTTAATAGGTATGAAATTAATATTAGAGTATTCCGATATTTCAACAAAGGGATCTTTAGGACTATTAAAAATAAAAGCTTTAACAATAATATGGTTGTTATCATTAAGAGATTGGAATAAGGGACAAGTCCCTAATGAAGAAGCATTAATGGCTATTCTTAATAAACGTTTATCTTTTGCTGAAAAAATAAATCAAATGTTATCATAATTTTTAGATAGGAATGGATAGTATTGCTTTTAACCCCCCTAGATGTGATTTATCTAATTTTATTTCGCCACCATGNCTTCTAGCTATATCTCTTGCAATAGTTAGACCTAATCCCAAACCACCAGTAGAGAGGTTTCTTGAATTTTCTATTCTGTAAAATGCCTTAAATACCGAAGTATAATCTTCTTTTTTAATTCCAGGACCATTATCATCAATAATAATAAGGGCATTTTTATCTTTTTTAATTAAGGAAATTTCTACTATTTTACTTTCTCTACACGCGTTAGATGTCAAATTAGTAATGGCTCTTCTTAAATCATTTATTCTTACTTTAGCATCAATTGTTTCAATTTTTTTAGGTAAAATAATATCATCATTTCTTTTAGCGTCTAATATGATACTNCCNANAAGTTTAGAAAGATCTGATTTAACACTTATCTCTAATTCTTTTTCTTTAATAAATGATAAATATGCTTCTAACATTTGNTCCATCTGATTCACATCTTCCTTTAAGCCAATTTTATCTTCANTTGAAGANAGCATTTCAATTTGAAGCTTCATTCTAGTTAGTGGAGTTCTTAAATCATGACTTACTCCAGCTAGCATGTTTGTTCTTTGTTCGATATGTAGCCTAATTCGTTCTCTCATATCTAAGAAAGCATGAGTTACTTGTCTAACTTCATCGGCACCTCTAGGTTTTAATGCATAAAAAGTATCACCTTTACCAAAGGCATCTGCAGCATTCGATAATTCTTTTAAAGGACTAATTTGTCTTCTGAGGAAAAATATTGCTAAACTAAGAAGTAAAAGAGATGATACCAACATAACTGCAATAAAAATATAAGTTGTAGAGCTATATAGCCTTTTTTTAGAAATCTCAGTTAATAAAACTTTATTTGGAAGTTGAACATAAATAATAACTTTATTGGAAGATATGGCTGTATTGAAAGTATGTGAAAATTTTATTCTTTCTTTTAAAGATTTAGATAAAGCACGATCTAACCGTGTTTTTTTAGGATGTAATAATTCATTTTCTTTAAGAATAGTATTTGGAAGAATTTTTATTTTAGCACCGAAGAAATTTGCAGAGTCTTCTATTATTTGTTTTTCTATAATATGATTCTCTTCAGCGAGAATAATTTTATCNGATATTAAAGCTATTTCTCCTGCAACAGCTAGNACAAGTCTTCTTCCTACATCATCCCAATGCCTTTCAAAGAAAAAATANCCTAAAAAAATTTGTAAAAAAATTAATGGTAAACCTACAATAAATAAAGATCTCCCAAANAGACTTTTGGGCATAATATCTCTTAATCTCATTGGTNATCCANAGTATTCTGAGGCAAGGANTATCCTTTTCCTCTAATAGTTAATATATTTAATGGACTCTTTGGATTATTTTCTATTTTTTTTCTTANTCTACTAATAGTAATATCAATTCCTCTAGATCCTAATTTTAAATTATTTATCAAAACGTATCTATCGATTGTATTTCCTTTTCCTTCTACTAATATTTTGAGGAGTTCATTNTCTTTAGAAGTTAAAGTTATTTTATTATTATTTTTCCATACTATTGATATATCTGGATTGTATAAAATATTGCCAAATTTAATTAAGTTATTATCATAGGAAGATATTAATTTATTCTCTTCAGTTCTTCTTAAAACAGCTTTAATTCTTAAAAGTAATTCCTGTGGCTCAAATGGTTTTCCTAGATAATCATCAGCTCCTTCTTCAAAACCAACTATTCTATTCTTAGTTTCTTTCATAGCAGAGAGCATTAGTACTGGAGTGTTATATTTTTGCCTAATGAACTTTAATAATTCAAGACCATTTTCTCCNGGCATCATTATNTCTAGAATTATAATATCATAAGATACAACACTAATTTTTTTTCNNGCAGAACTGGCATTTTTTGCAGTNTCAACAAAATGATTATTATCTATGAGNAATTTTTCTAATAATTCATTAAGCTTTTTATCATCGTCAACTACTAAAATATGCGCGGNAAAATTAATATTTTTANATTTATTTATCATTANAATAATTTAACTTTAATATATATATTAAGTCCATAAACTTATTTTTTAAAATTTAAATATTTTTTAATGATTTTATTGATAAAATATGAAAGTAATATTAGTCTACATTTTTTTTATATATCTTTTGTAAGTCTTAGGGAGGATTTTTATATGGAAGACTTTAGTCTTAATGAAGGCTTTATTTGGTTTGATGGGGAATTAGTAGAATGGAAAGAAACCAAAATTCATGTGCTCACGCATGGATTACATTATGCTTCTTCTGTATTTGAAGGTGAAAGATGTTATGATGGAAAAGTTTTTAGAGAATTAGAGCATACTAAAAGGTTACACCATTCTGCAAATACTTTAGGCTTTACAATTCCTTATAATATAGAAGAAATCTGTGAAATTAGAAAAATTGTACTAGATGCAAATAATATTAAAAATGGCTATGTAAGGCCTGTTGCATGGAGAGGAAGTGAAATGATGGGTATTAGTGCTCAAAAAAATAAAATTCATCTCGCTGTAGCAGCCTGGGAATGGCCTAGTTACTATACCCCAGAGGCGAGACTTAAAGGTATTAAATTACAGTTGGCAAAATGGAAAAGACCATCTCCAGAAACAGCACCAGTTTCTACAAAATCCGCAGGACTTTATATGATTTGTACACTTGCAAAACATGAAGCTGAAAGAAATGGTTGTGAAGATGCTCTAATGTTAGACTATAGAGGATACATAGCAGAAACTACAAGTGCTAATATATTTTTAGTAATAAATGGAGAAATACATACGCCTAAAGCGGATTGTTTTCTCAATGGAATTACTAGACAAGAAGTAATTAAAATAGCAAAGGATAAAGGTATAAAATTATTCGAAAGGCATATTAAATTTGAAGAGTTATCAATGGCGGATGAAGTTTTTTGTACTGGTACAGCTGCTGAAATTACGCCAGTTAGTAAAATAGATGATTATAATTTTAAGCCTGACGAAGTATGTAAATTAATGATAGAGGAATATAACAAAGTAACTGGACAGATTAAATTATAATTACCATTTATTTGCAGCNTCTAAATCACTNNTTTTTTCTTCTACCCANACCTTTCCNTTATTAGATTCTTCTAATTTCCAAAAAGGAGCTTTAGTTTTTAACCAGTCAATTAAAAANTCACAAGATTCTAAAGCATCAGCTCTATGNTCTGAAAATGTNGCTACAAGAACTATTTGATCTCCTGGATAAAGCTTACCATATCGATGAATAATCAAACTATCTACTAAATTCCANCTAANNTTTGCTTCATTATTAATATTTTCTAATTTTTTNTCTGTCATTATAGGATAATGTTCTAATGTCATAGATTTTAATTCGGAATTATTNCCTTCTCTNACTTTACCAATAAATAAACCTATACCNCCAATATTTTTATTNAAAGAGGAAATATCTTTTATTTCTTGGTTAACATTAAAATCATCTTTTTGGACTTTAATCATATATTTATCCTCCTGTCATAGGAGGAAAAAAAGCTATTTCGTCATTATCATTAATTTTATTATCTAGATTAACTACTTCCATATTAACTGCACATCTTATAACTGATAAATCTTCAAAAGCTTTATTATATTTTTCATTTTTGTTCTTGAGATAGGTAATTAAATCTATAACTGAATCTATTTTTTCATTAATAATTAAATTTTCTGACTCAATTCCTATTTGATCTTTAACCCAAGAAAAATATTTAATATGCATTTTAATCTTTCTTAATTTTATTTAATACAATAATACTGCTTATAACATATTTATAACCAGTATATATAGTTAAAATAGTTGTTATATATAAAAATATTGTACCAACTTGATATATCTTTGCAGAATATTCAATATTTAAGGGTATTAAAGTTAGAATAAAAATAGCTATAAATTGAAACGCAGTTTTAATTTTTGATAAGAGTGTTACATTTAAAATTTCTGACTGNTTATAAATTGCTAACGCTTCTCTTAAACCTGATATAATAATTTCTCTAACTATAATAATTGCTACTATGATAAAATTTGCTCTTGTATCTGAAACAAAGGTTAATAAAACTGTACAGGTAAATATTTTGTCNGCTATAGGATCTAAAGTTTTGCCTATTATACTTTCAGAATTTAGTTTTCTTGCTAAAAAACCATCGAAGTAATCACTAAGTGAGGAATAAATAACTAATATTAATGAAAAATAATAATAATCAAAATAAAATAATATAAGCCATAAAGGACAGCAAGCTAGCCTGCTAAAAGTTAGTATATTAGGAATATTTTTCAAATTAAACATAACTTATAACTTATAATTTCTTGGTTCTTATTACAAATATTTAACTATTAATTATTTTTTTCAATATTAAAAAAATTAAATATTTCATTTGATAAATTTGAATTAATACCTTTTGTAGAGCTAAGATCTTTAAGTGATGCTTCAGAAATATTTTTAACNGATCCAAATTGCATCATTAATGATTTTCTTTTTTTGGGTCCAATTCCTGGTATNTCNCTTAATATTGANTTCTTGATTTTTGATAAATATTTTTTTCTTTGAGATGTTATAGCAAATCTATGTGCCTCATCTCTCAGCCTTTGAATGAAATATAATACAGGATTGTTTTTATCTAAGATTAGAGGGTTTAGCTGCTTACTATTTTGAATTAACTCTGGAATATATTGTTTAATATNTGAAAAATGTATTTTTTCTCTNCCTGCATTTCTNTCTTTACCTTTTGATACACCAATAACTATTACATCTCTAATTTCAAGACTATTTAGTACGTTACAAGCTATATTAACCTGTCCTTTTCCTCCATCTATTATTATCAAATCAGGTGATATATGCTCTGAGTTATTAGTTAATTTTTTAAACCTTCTATAAAATACTTCTTCTATCATTCCGTAATCATCATTACCTTTAAATACCCTTATATTATTTTTTAAATTAAATTTTCTATATTGATTTTTTTCAAATCCTAGATTTGAGGATACAACCATTACACCAATCATATTTGTACCATTAAAGTGAGAATTATCATATATTTCAATTCTATTTAAAGTAGAGCTAATTTTTAATAAATTTGCTAAAGACTTTAGTAAATTAGAATGTGAGTTAAATTCTGATATTTTTTTTGCTAACGCGCGCTTAGCATTATCTATTCCCATTTTTATTGCTTTTTTATTTTCTCCTTTAAGAGGGCATAAAATCTTTGTTTTAATTCTATGCTCTAGTAAGAAAGCTTTTTCAATAATTTTATTATTATTAGGTAAATGACTAACTAAAATTAAAGGTGGGGGAAGTTGATTTATATAAAACTGAGGTATGAAACTATTTAATATCGAATTGAGTTCAGTATCTTCTATAAATTTAATAAAATGCGTTCTATTACCAAAGTTTTTTCCAGCCCTAAAGAAAGAGACTTGAATTGCAAAATAAATATTACTTTTATTAATAAAGTCTTTATTAACGTTATTATTATCTACAGANGTAATCGTAAAAATGTCAGCATCTTTAATATTTCTTAAGTCTGCTCCTTCTGCTTTTTGAATGAAATTTAATGCTCTTATTCTATCTCTTAAGATTGCTGCTTCTTCATAGAGAAAATTTTTAGATGCCAACTCCATTTCTTTTTCTAATTTTGGTTGTAAATTATTATTTTTTCCTAATAGAAACAGTTTTGCATCTTTNACTATTTTTGAATAATTATTTTCATTAATNAATTTTGCACAAGGCCCGGAACATCTTTTTATTTGATACTGCATACANGGCCTTTTTCTGTTTTTAATTTCAAAATCACTNCAGGTTCTTAGNGGAAAAGCTCTTTGCATAGCGTTNAGTGTTTTATGAACTGCATCTACTGATGCGAAAGGACCAAAGTAATCNCCTTTTTTATCTAATTTCTTTCCTCTAGCTTTAATAATTTGTTGCCAATTATGGTCTTGTCTTAATAAAATATAAGGATATGATTTATCATCACGAAGTAAAATATTATACTTTGGTTTATGTTTTTTAATCATATTTGCTTCTAAAATTAGTGCAGATGCTTCATGGTCAGTGATTGTATAATCTATAGAATCTATATGAGATACCATTCTTTGTATTCTAACTGACATGTTAGATGCTTTAGTATAGGAACTAAGTCTTTTAGAGAGGTTTTTTGCTTTACCTATATATAATATATTTTTATTTTTATCATACATAAAGTACACACCTGGAGAATTACTTACTTTAGGTAAATAATTTCTCACTAATTCTGATCCTGCTTTAAAGCTAGAAGCTGATATCATAATTGATCCTTAGTTTTAAAAATAAATAATATATAAATAAATTTTTATATTAAAATAATTTAATTTATATATTGACTATTTTTATAATTAAATACTATTAGAATTTTATAAAAACACTGGAAATCTGCCATAAAAAAAGTATCCACCGAATCTGTGGATAAGTAGGTGGATATCATAAGTATTTATATTAAAAATTACTAGAAATAAAGGCAGTTTATATAAGTTGCTTATTTTTTAATCAGACACTTTAAATTGGCAGAAAACTGGGGTTTTTTATTACAGTTTTGTTAAAAAATAAATAGTAATTCATAACTTTTGAAAAATTTTACCTAATAAAATATTATTTGTTGAAAAAAAACTTAAAAANCAATTATTTATAGTAAAAATATATAAATAATTATTTCTTTAATAGAACTTCTACACCTACTTCTGTTTTACCAGAAATTATATCAGGTTTTTTTAATGAAACGNGGACTGATATNGCNGTATCTAATTTAAGACACTCTTGAGCTATATCTTCTGCAACTGTTTCAGCAAGAAATTTATGATTTTTTTTTGAAATTTTATTTATAATTATAATAATTTCTTCATAAGAAAGTACATTTTTAATTTTATCATGATGTATATTTATATTTACCTCTAACGTAACATCTATAATAACTCTTTGTGCATTTATCTGTTCTTTAGGNTANACTCCTAGTNTCATNAATGTTTCAAAATTATTTACTTTAACCCATCTTTGCATTTNACTCATTTAAAATTAATCTTCCTTATAATTATTATTATTAGATTGTGCCCATCCTAAATGTTGACCACTATCTAAGGCTATCATTTGACCTGTCATAGATGGGCTATGNATTATGAGTTCTATAAAGGAAGATATTTCTTCTAAACTAGTTGGTACTTGCAAAGGCATTCTTGTATATTGATCTTTGAATTGTTTATCAGATTGCATCGTACTTTTTAGTGTTGGGCCTGGTCCTATAGCATTTACTCTAATATTAGGACTGAGTGATAAAGCTAGAGTTTGTGTTAAAGTCCATAATGCAGATTTTGATAGTGTGTAGGATATAAAATGAGGAGTTAAGTTCCATACTCTTTGATCAATTATATTAATTATATTTCCTTTAGACTGTTTTTGTAAACTTTTTGCAAAGCTCTGACATAAAAATAGAGGTGCCCGTATATTAGTATTAATATGAAGATCCCAGCTTTTAGGTGACAGAGTGTCTATAGAGTCATATTTAAAACTAGCTGCATTATTAATTAAACAAGTAATTGGGCCAATATTTTTATTAGCTAGTGGAACTATATTTTTTACTTGTTTTAAATTTGTTAAATCTGCTTTTAAACAAATTATTTTTACGTTATATTTTTTTTTTAGTTTTTCTGATAATAATTCTGTCTCTTTTTTAGATTTATTATAGTGAAGAGCTAAATTCCAATTTTTAGCTGCAAATGAATTTGCTATTGATGCTCCTATTCTTTTTGCTGCACCAGTTATAAGGACATTTTTTATTTTATTATTCAATTTTTTATCACCTTTAATAATACTGATTTAATTAATTCCTAATTCTTTATTCTCTAATTTTTTGATTTCATCTCTTATTTCAGCTGCTTTTTCAAATTTTAGTTCTGAAGCAGAATTTAACATTTCTTTTTTAAGTTCTTTAATATATTTATTTATATTATGTTTATGATCTATTATTTCATNTTTATTAATAGTTGTTTTTTCTTTTATATCACTATCAATAATATTACTAATATTTTTGATAATTGATTTTGGTTCAATATTATTATTTTTATTCCATTTTATTTGCTTTTTTCTTCTTCTTTCAGTTTCTTTTAAAGCTGTATCAATAGATTTCGTAATATTATCTGCATACAATATAACTCTGCCATTAACATTTCTTGCAGCCCTACCTATAGTTTGTATCAATGACCTATGTGATCTTAAGAACCCTTCCTTATCTGCATCACAAATTGCCACTAGTGCACATTCTGGAATATCTAGACCTTCTCTAAGTAAATTTATTCCTATTAAAATATCATAATTACCTTTTCTTAAATTTTGAATGATTTCTATTCTTTCTAATGTATCAATATCAGAATGCATATACTGCACTTTAAGACCAAGGTCATTCATATATTCTGTTAAATTTTCCGCCATTTTTTTTGTTAAAACAGTAATCAAGCACCTAAATCCAGACTTAATTGTCTCTTTGCATTGATGAATAACATCATCTATTTGGCTGTTAGCTGGACTTACTTTACAAATTGGGTCTGTAAGTCCNGTAGGCCTAATAACTTGCTCTATAAATTGGCCATGTGTTTGCTCTAGTTCCCAATTGCTTGGTGTAGCTGATACAAATATTGTTTCAGGTCTCATTTTATCCCATTCTTCAAATTTTAATGGTCTATTATCTACACAACTAGGTAATCTAAATCCAAATTCAGATAAATTAGATTTACGACTGAAGTCTCCTTTATACATTCCATTTATTTGAGGAATAGTTACGTGACTTTCATCAACAAACAGTATTGTATTATTTGGAAGATATTCAAATAGGGTTGGCGGAGCCTTACCTGGAAGTCTTCCAGTTAAGTACCTTGAATAGTTTTCAATTCCAGANCAAGTTCCTGATATCTCCATCATTTCTANGTCAAAATTAGTTCTTTCTTCAATTCTTTGNGCTTCAATAAGCTTTTTTTCATTCTTTAATTCTTTAATTCTGAATTTTAGGTCCTTTTTAATATTTNTCATTGCTTGTTCTAAAGTAGGTCTATTAGTAATATAATGACTATTAGAATATATTTTTACTTGTTGATGTTCAGTTAATTTGTTTCCTGTTAATGGATCAAATTCTGTTATTGAATCTATTTCTTCACCAAATAAATCTATTCTCCATGCTTTATCTTCTAGATGAGATGGAAATACCTCAATTATATCTCCTATTACTCTAAAATTACCTCTATTAAAATTATGGTCATTTCTCTTATACTGAAGAGAAACTAACGTTTTGATTAATTTAGTTCTATCACATACTTCATTTTTACTTATATCAATTATCATTTTAGAATAATTTTCTACTGGCCCTATACCATATATGCAAGATACACTTGCTACGATAATAACATCTTTTCTCTCAAATAATGATCTTGTTGTAGAGTGTCTCATTCTATCTATTTGCTCATTTATTGATGCATCTTTTTCTATATAAGTATTCGTTCTTGCTACATATGCTTCTGGTTGATAATAGTCATAATAGGAAACGAAGTATTCTACTGCGTTATCTGGAAATAATGTTTTCATTTCTCCATAGAGTTGCGCAGCTAAGGTTTTATTAGGAGCTAAAATAAGAGCAGGTCTTTGTAATTCTTCTATTGTTTTTGCCATTGTAAAGGTTTTTCCTGAACCTGTTACNCCAAGCAAAACTTGATTAAAATCATTATTGTTTAAACCTTCACTTAATTTTTTTATAGCTTCAGGTTGATCGCCTGAAGGCATAAAATCAGATATAATTTTGAATTTTTTTGAAATATCCATTTTATATATTTATATAAGTTATCCCCATTTATTTTCTATAGCATATTCATGAATTCTATCTAACGCCTCTATAATATTTTCTTGGGAATTTGCGTATGAAAACCTTATATAGCCCTCTCCGTATTTTCCAAAGCTAGTCCCTGCAACAGTTGCAACTTTTAATTCTTCTAATAGGAGAGTTTCCATTTCTTTAGAAGACAATTTGGTCCCAGTAATATTAGGCATGGTATAAAAGGCACCTTCAGGCATTTGCGACTGCATACCAGGAATTTGATTAGTTTTTTTAACGATCAAATCTTTTCTTTTACTAAACTCTTTTATCATATTTTCTACTTGGTTTTGTGGCCCATTTAAAGCCTCAATAGCCGCATACTGAGTAGCAGCATTAGTGCATGATACAGAATTAATATTTAACCTGGTTGCTTTATCAGCTAATTTGAGAGGCCATATTCCATAACCTATTCTCCATCCTGTCATAGCATATGTTTTAGACCAACCATCTAAGATAATTAATCTATCTAAAATAGATTTATAATTTAACATTGAGTGAAAATCACTATCATATAGAATATGTGAATATATTTCATCTGATAGAATACTTACATTAGGAAAATCTTCTAGTTTTTTTACAAGTATATCTAATAATTCTTTTTTAATCATTCCTCCGGTTGGATTTGCTGGAGAATTTATAATTACTAAACTTGTTTTTTCATTTATCAATGAAATAGTTTCCTCGGGATCAAAAGAAAAGTTAGTCTTCTCAAGTAGTGGAATTGGAACTGCTTTAGCGCCAGAAAATTTTATTGCACTCTCATAAATAGGAAACCCAGGATTAGGATACAGTATTTCTTTTCCATTTCCTCCAAACATTAATATGCAATGCCACATTGTTACTTTACCGCCGGGCACAACTACAACTTGATCGGGATTTATATTAACCTTATGTCTTTTAAAAATATCTAATGCAACAGCTTCTCTAAGTTCTAATATTCCATTGCCAGGTGTATACCCATGGTGACCATCTTTAAGAGCTTTAACCGCTGCTTCAACAATATGGTCAGCAGTTTTAAAATCAGGTTGTCCTATTCCTAAATTTATAACTTTATGACCTTGTCTCTCAAGTTCTGCAGCTCTAGCAAGCACAACAAATGCATTCTCTGTACCTAAATTATTCATATTTTCGGAAATTTGATAACTCGACAAAATTAATCTCTTTCATAAATTTTTATTATATTATATTTACATTTTAAATGAATTTAGACATATAAATATATTTATAACTTAAAATAAATTTTTATTAAACATCAATTTGCTTGAGAGAAAAATATAATGAGTAAAATAAATAGTTTAATTGCTGAAAGGATGTCACTTATTAAACCATCGCCTACTATGGCTGTTACTAAGCTGGCAGCTGAAATGAAGGCTGCAGGAAAAGACGTAATAGGTTTAGGAGCAGGTGAGCCTGATTTTGATACTCCTGATCATATTAAAAATGCAGCTATTACGGCCATTAAAAATGGAGAAACTAAATATACGGCTGTCGATGGAACACCTGCTTTAAAAAAAGCAATAGTAAATAAATTTTCTAAAGATAATAATATTGAATATAATATGGATGAAATTATTGTCTCAGTTGGAGGAAAACAGGTGTTATATAATGCACTTATGTCATCAATAAACCCAGGAGATGAAGTAATTATTCCATCTCCTTATTGGGTTTCTTATCCTGATATGGTGGCTTTAGCTGGGGGTATACCCATTATAGTAGAAGGTAAAGAAAGTAATAATTTTAAAGTAATACCTGATGATATTAAAAATAAAATATCTGATAAAACTAAATGGATTATAATTAATTCACCTTCTAACCCTACTGGTTCTTCGTATACTAAGAGCGAGCTAGAAGATTTAGGAAATTTATTATTAAATCATGAAAACATATTTATTATGTCAGATGATATATATGAAAAAATTATTTATGATGATTTTAAATTTTATTCGCTTGCAGAGGTTGTTCCAGCTCTTAAAGATAGAATTTTAACTGTAAACGGAGTTTCAAAGGCTTATGCTATGACAGGTTGGAGAATTGGGTATGCTGGCGGACCTAAAGAGTTAATTTCGTCAATGGCAAAATTACAGTCACAGTCCACATCCAATCCTTCTTCTATAAGTCAAGCTGCTGCTTTAGCAGCTCTTGAGGGGCCTGAAGAATTTTTATCAGAAAGAAATGATAAATTCAGAATTAGAAGAGATATGGTTGTTGATATGTTAAATAATTGTAATGGGTTGTCGTGTCTTAAACCTTCAGGGGCATTTTATGTTTATCCTTCTTGTTCTGGAGTCATAGGAAAAGCATTAACTAGCGGAAAAGTAATTGAAAATTCTATAGATTTTTCCTCATATTTGCTTGAATCTGAAGGCGTTGCCGTAGTTCCAGGTAGTGCTTTTGGTGCTGATCCATTTTTTAGAATTTCTTATGCTACTTCTGATTCTATCTTAGAAGAAGCATGTAAAAGAATTAAAAAAGCATGTGAACAATTAAGTTAATATTTAGTTTTTTTTATAATCGTTATTGTGCATAATAATATTTAAATATTATTTACTTAATTAATGGTTATGCAAATGAAACAAGAAATAGATCATAGCTTATCAATTAGTGCCTGTCCTCATGATTGCCCTAGTACTTGTGCTTTAGAGGTTAGCCATGATAGTAAAAACATATTTAAAGTTAGAGGTGCAGCTAAGAATACGTATACATCTGGAGTAGTGTGTGCAAAAGTAAGTAGATATTCTGAAAGAACTCATCATCCAAATAGACTAAAAAAACCTCTAATTAGAACTGGTAATAAAGGATCTAATAATTTTAAAGAAATAACATGGGAAAATGCTTTAGATGAAGTAGCTAATAATTTTTTGTCAATTACTCAAAAATATGGTTCTGAAGCAATATGGCCTCATTACTATGCAGGTACAATGGGTTTAGTTCAAAGAGATGGAATTAACAGATTACGGCATGATTTAAAGTATTCTGGTCAACATTCTACGATATGCAATACTATAACTGATAGCGGTTTTAAAGCTGGTGTTGGAAGGTTTACAGGCCCAGATCCAAGAGAAATGTCAGTTGCCGATGTTATTTTAGTATGGGGAGGTAATCCAGCATCTACGCAAGTTAATGTAATGAAACATATACAAAAAGCCAGAAAAGATAGGAATGCTAAACTAATTGTTATTGACCCATATAAAAATAGAACAGCTAAAGTGGCTGATATTCATTATGCAATTAAACCTGGAACTGATGGAGCTTTAGCCTGTTCATTAATACATATTATGTTCAGAGATGATTATGCAGATAGAGAATATATGAATAAATATGCCGATGACCCTAATGGATTAGAAGCACATGTAAAAAAATTTACTCCAAAATGGGCTTCAGATATTACAGGTTTATCTGTTGAAGAAATTGAAGAATTTGGAAAAATATTTGGAAAAACAAAACGACTTTATACAAGATTAGGATATGGATTTGCTCGCCAGAGAAATGGAGCATCAGCGATGCATTCAGTTGTTTCACTTTCCACTGTTTGTGGGAAATGGAAATATGAAGGAGGAGGGGCGTTTTATAAAAATGCTGATATCTATAATATCGATAAAACTTTAATAGAAGGTTTAGATGTAATAGATAAAAATATCAGAGTTTTAGATCAGTCGAGAATTGGTAGTATACTAACTGGTGATAAACATGCTCTAAAAAATGGTCAAAATATATATGGGATGATTATCCAAAATACTAATCCTTTAATTGTCTCTCCAGAGAGTACACTTGTTAGAAAAGGATTTAGTAGAGATGATTTATTTGTATGTGTTCATGAGCAATTTATGACTGAAACTGCAAAATATGCAGATATTATTTTACCAGCAACTACATTTGTTGAACATGATGATTTATATATTGCTGGAGGTCATCAACACATTACATTTGGGCCCAAATTGATTTCTCCTGTTGGAGAGTCAAGATCAAATCATTTTGTTTTAGTGGAGTTAGCTAAAAGATTAGGTGCACATCATAAAGGTTTTAAAATGACAGAAAGAGAGATAATTGATTTTACTTTAAAGAGTTCAAAACATGGAAGTTTATTAGATTTAGAGCAAAATGGTTGGAAAGATGTGCAGCCTGATTTTAATAGCTCTCATTTTATAAATGGTTTTGGTCATGATGATAAAAAATTTCACTTTAAACCTGATTGGAAAAAAATTGGACCTTACTACAGCCAAATGCCAAAATATCCAGACTACCAAAATACTACAGAAAGTGTTTCTAAAAAATGTCCTTTTCGGCTAGTAACGGCTCCTGCTCATAATTATTTAAATAGTTCTTTTACTGAGACTGCATCCTCAAAAGAGAAAGAGGCAAAACCTCGAGCTAAAATTCATCCTTCAGATTTAAAAAAATTAAATTTATTAGATAATATGGAAGTGATACTAGGTAATGATAGAGGGAAAGTAATTTTACATACAGAATCATTTGAAGGATTACAGCAAGGTGTAGTTGTAGTAGAAGGAATATGGCCAAGTGAAGCCTTTATAGGAAATCAAGGAATTAATACGCTAGTAGGCTCAGATCCTGTTCCTCCAAATGGTGGAGCAGCTTTTCATGATACGTCAGTTTGGATTAAAGCATATTCGAAAAATATGAATTAAGGTATAAATTATGCTTATTAAAAAAAATAAAGAGTGGGATATTTATAAAAATATTACTTCTGAAAAAACATTTTTAAATAGAAGAACAATATTAAAAAACATGGGTTTTGCAGCTATATCTTCAAACTTGATTATGCAAACAGCTCATGCGGTATCTCAACAGAATCGAGACAGTTTGTATCCTGTAGAAGANAATNCAAAATATTTCATTCAAGAAAAAGATATAAAGGGTGGTATTAGAAAATTAACTGATGAATATAAAGCAACAAATTATAATAATTATTATGAGTTTGGTACTACAAAAAATATCAAGAGAAGTGCTAGTAAATTAGTTACAAGTCCTTGGACAATTTCTTTTACTGGAATGATAGATAAAGAGTTTGAAATAGATATAGATGATCTAACAAAGAGGGTAGAATTAGAGGAGAGAGTTTATAAACTTAGATGTGTTGAAGCATGGTCTATGGTAGTTCCCTGGAGTGGGTTTTCTTTGAAAGATATTATTAAAATTGCTCAACCTAAACCAGAAGCAAAATATTTAGTAATGAAAACTTTTTTTGATCCTGACAAAGCACGATCCCAAAGGCAGGACTGGTATCCATGGCCTTATACTGAAGTTCTTACTATAGAAGAAGCTAATAATGAGCTTTCTTTTATAGCAACGGGAGTATATGGAAAACCTCTTCCTAATCAAAATGGATCCCCTTTAAGATTGATTGTTCCATGGAAATATGGCTTTAAGTCTATAAAGTCTATAGTTTCTTTTGAATTTGTTGCTGAACGACCAAAATCGTTCTGGGAAGCAATTCAACCAAAAGAATATGGGTTTTGGGCAAATGTTAATCCTAAGGTTGAGCACCCTAGGTGGAGTCAAGCTAGAGATAAAGATATAGGGACAAATAAAATGTATGATACAAAAATTTATAATGGTTACGAGCAATGGGTAAAATATTTGTATAAAGGTATGGAAAATTCTAGTAACTTATATAGATAAAATTAAAAATCAAAATTCTTTACTTTTTCTAAAATAAAATCCCTAAATGCAGTTACTCTTCTGGTAGCTCTTAATTCCGATGGGTAAACGAAGAATGCTTCTACTGGAGGTCCCTCAATATCTTGTAAAATTTGAGTGCATGAACTAATTTCTCTTACCATTGCGGTTGGTAAAGCTGCTATTCCAATTCCACTTTCTACAGCTCGTATCATACCTACAATATTATTAATGGAGAAAACAGGTTGAAAATTAACATCTAATTTTGAAAGCATGTCGGTTAGCCAATTTGTACCTGGAAAAGGCATATTAATTGAATCCCCATAACTTACTATTTTATGATTTAATAAATCTTTTACTGAATTAGGAGTGCCATTTTTCTCTATATATTTTTTAGAAGCAAATATACCTACATGTCCTGTAAAAAGATGTCTTTGAATTAAATCTGGTTGCCTAGGAGGAGATAATCTAATAGCTATATCTGCTTCTCTCATTCCTAGGTCTAATTCCTTATCTCCCACTATTAGCGTAAGAGAAATATCAGGATATTTTTCTAAAAATTCATCTATATAAGAAGTAAGCCATACAGAGCCAAATGTAATAGTAGTTGCTACTTTTAGTGAACCTTCCGGCTCTTCTTTATTAATTGTTAAAGANTTTTCAGCTGATGTAACTTTATCAAAAACTTCATTCGCATATTTTAACAATGTTTCACCTTGCTCAGTTAATAGTAAGCCTCTTGCATGTCGATGAAATAACATGACTCCNATCTCTTCTTCTAATTTCTTTATTTGTCTGCTTGCGGCTGATTGACTTAAGTTTAACTTTAAGCCAGCATGAGTAAAACTTTGTTCCTGGGCAACATATCTAAATATTTTTAATTTTTCCCAATCCATATTTTAATACTATAAAAATTTTTCTTTTAATGAAAGGTATTTTTCTGCTTCTAACGCTGCCATACATCCATGTCCGGCTGCNGTAACTGCTTGNCTGAAAACTTTATCTTGTACATCTCCAGCNGCATATACTCCTTCTATATTAGTTTTTGTACTATCATTTGANGTTAAAATATAATTTTCCTCATCCATTTCTAACTGATTTATAAATAATTTAGTATTTGGNTCATGCCCTATAGCAATAAATATTCCACTAACATCAGTTTCCGTTAATTTATTATTATNTGTAGATTTNAGTATNGCTTTTTCTACTGTAAGAGGAGATTTAGTTCCTACAACNTCTTTTAATGTATGATTCCATATTATATTTATCTTTTTATTATTAAATAACCTTTCTTGTAATATTTTTTCTGCTCTTAATTCAGATCTTCTATGTACTAAAGTCACCTTAGAAGCAAAATTAGTTAAAAATAAAGCTTCTTCTACTGCTGTATTACCTCCACCTACAACCATAACTTCTTTATTTTTATAAAAGAACCCATCACATGTGGCGCATGCACTTACCCCAAAACCTCTATATTTTTTTTCTGAAGGAATATTTAACCATCTAGCAGAAGCTCCTGTTGCGATTATACAAGTATCAGAAAAATACTCTTGTCCATTATCCAATAATAGTTTTATTGGTTTAGAATTTAAATCACATTTTACTACAGTACTATTTATAAAGTGNGTCCCAACTGAAAGAGCTTGCTTTTCCATTTGTTCCATTAACCAAGGCCCTTGTATAGTATTTTCATAGCCTGGATAATTATCAACATCAGTTGTTATAGTAAGTTGTCCNCCTGGTTCTAAACCACGAATTAAAACTGGATTTAATCCTGCACGAGCAGCATATATTGCAGCTGTATAACCAGCAGGACCTGATCCTAATATNATTAATTTGTGATGGTTTTCAGTCATAATGTAATCCTTTAAATTTATTGTAATAAATATTTATTTTTTATAANACTTGCAATATTATATGATTCATTAATTGGCTTATAATTAAAATTTTTTAAATCTTTAATATTAAAATTTTCTAAGTATTTTGCTATTCCTTTTTCTATTAACATTTTATGAAAAAAAGCATGTTTTTTCATAGTTATATTTTTTGGTGCGTATATNAATAAAGGCTTTCCTGAAGCACACACTTCTGAACAAATAGATACAGAGTCTCCAGTAACAACAACTAAATCGCTATAGGCTAGATATCCAAAGTATGGATTTGNAGTTTTATCATTAGTATTCCAAAAATAACTCTTAACTTTTAATTTTTTAATTTCTTTTTTTATTTCATTAATACAATCTATGGAAGTTCTTCTACTAGAAGTTATCATTATAGATCCTCTATTATTTAAAATAGTATTAATTTTTTTAAATAATAATTTGANATGCATTGGATCAAATTCATATTTTTTTGTATTTCCACCAATAATAAGAGCNACTCTTGGCTTGTTTAAAGGCTGTAATTTATTTTTCCATTTAATATGAGATTCACTAAGTAATTTAGTATCAATAGTATTTGGTGATGTTTCTATTCTCTTTAAATTGTTCTTCTTTCTTATATTATCATGAAGAGGTGTAAATATCATATCTATATTTTTGTAGGGATATGAAGGCCACATAATTTGAATATACTTAGAATAATTATTACTTTGCTCTTTTATCCAAAGTCCAATAGGGGCTGATTTTCTTCCACAGCCAATAACTATTTTAGGCCAAGGAGCAATAAATTGTTTTCTATCATTCGCATTAATATGTTTTATNGTATTTTGTAAAATTATATTTGGAAACCTTGATAATTTATTATATCTAATCTTTTTTATAATATATTTTATTTTAAGAGCTTTTCCTATCCCTAGTACTTGAGAACAATTTCCCGCTCTATCATCTAAAAGTAACCAAATAATATTATTTTTATTATTTATATTCAATTTTTAAAATTTCATATGTTGTTTTACCACCAGGTGTTTTAACCTCAGCTATATCTCCCTCACTTTTACCCATTAATGACCTTGCAACTGGTGAGCTATAAGATATAAGGCCTTTTTCAACATTAGTTTCATCAACTCCTACAATTTTATACGTAATTTNTAAATTAGAACTTTCATCATATAATTTAATAGTAGCTCCAAAAACAATTTTATTTGAGTTTATTGAGCTAGGATTAATGACTTCTGCTCTTCTTAATTTATCTTCAATTTCTAAAATTCTTCCTTCAATAAAAGATTGTTGTTCTTTAGCTGCATGATANTCTGCATTTTCTGATAAATCACCATGTTCTCTAGCTTCAGCTATAGCTTTAATAATATTTGGTCTTTCTTCTGATTTGAGAGTTTTTAATTCTGCTTCCATAAAATCATAACTATTATTAGTCATAGGAACTTTATCCATGAACTTTACCCTTTATTTTTAATATAATATTAATATACATTATTGTAATAAAATTAAAATTAATAAGATTGAATTGATTTTACTTTTAAATTATCTTTATTTAAAGAAATTATTGCTTCAGTTGCAGCTTTACTTCCAGCTAATGTTGTATAATAAGGAATATGAGCAGATAAGGCAGCTCTTCTTAATGAGAAACTTTCTTTAATTGATTGTTCGCCTTCAGTAGTATTAAATATAATATTAACTAATCCATCTTTAATTGCATCCACTAAGTGCGGTCTACCTTCACTAACTTTATTAATTTTTTTTACTTTTAAATTATTNTNTTCTAAATAGATAGAAGTTCCTTTGGTCGCAATTATACTAAAACCTAAATCTAATAAGCTTTTACATAAAGGTAGGACTTTTATTTTATCTGAGTCTTTTACAGAAATAAAGAGAGTACCTTTTTTAGGTAAATATGATCCCACAGCCATTTGAGCTTTTGCAAAAGCTTGCCCAAAATTTTCTGCCAATCCCATAGCTTCTCCCGTAGATTTCATTTCAGGTCCTAAAAGGGTATCTACTCCTGGAAATCTTCCAAATGGAAAAACTGCTTCCTTTACTGAAATTTTATCTGTTTTATGCCATGGTAAAATTTTAAAATTAGATAATTTTTCGCCTGACATTACTCTCGCAGCTATACCTGCAAATTGATTACCGGTTGCTTTAGCTACGAACGGTATAGTCCTACTAGCCCTTGGGTTAACTTCTAAAATATATATTTTTGGTTCTTTTTGCTCTATATCTTTTACTGCAAATTGAATATTCATTAAACCGATTACTTTTAAAGCCTTAGCTAGCGTATTTGATTGTTTCTCTATCTCTTTAATAGTCTTTTTAGGTAAACTATGTGGAGGAATAGTGCAAGCTGAGTCTCCAGAGTGCACTCCAGCTTCTTCAATATGTTCCATTATTCCTGCAACTTTAGATATATTTTTGTCAGCAATTACATCTACATCAACTTCAATTGCATCTGATAAAAACCTATCTATCAATATTGGGTTTTTTCCAAATAATGTAACAATACTATTAATATATTGGATGAGAGATTCTTCATTATGAATAATTTCCATAGCCCTACCTCCTAATACATAAGAGGGCCTCACTAATACTGGATAACCTATTTTTACAGCAATCTTTACCGCTTCGTTAGCAGAGTGGCATATTCCATTCGGTGGCTGCTTTAATTTAAGCTTTTTTAATAATTTTTGAAATCTTTCTCTGTCTTCTGCTAAATCAATCATATCTGGAGACGTACCAATAATTGGTATATTTGATTCTGAGAGACTTTTAGCTAACTTTAGAGGGGTTTGGCCTCCATATTGGACTATACAACCTTTTAATAAACCTTTAGAATTTTCTTTCTCTATTATTTCAAGAACATCCTCTTCTGTGAGAGGTTCAAAGTATAGTCTATCTGATGTATCATAATCTGTAGATACTGTCTCAGGATTACAATTAATCATAATTGTTTCATAGCCTTGAGAAGATAAAGAATAAGCAGCATGAACACAACAATAATCAAATTCTATACCTTGTCCTATCCTGTTAGGACCGCCTCCTAAAATAATTATTTTTTTTCTAGTGGAAACTTCCGATTCATCAGAAAAACCATTTTTATTATTTTCTTCATAAGTAGAATATAAATAAGGAGTCTTAGAATTAAACTCGCCTGCACAGCTATCAATTCTTTTATAATTTGGTTTTACAATAAGCTTATTTCTTAGGGATCTAACTATTTTTGGATCTATCTCTAATAAATTAGCAATTCTATTATCAGAGAACCCTTTGGACTTTATAAACTGAAGTTGATCATAATTATTAGGTAAACCACTAATTTTAATAGAACTTTCTATGTTTATAATTTCTTCAATTTGTGATAAAAACCAAGGGTCTATTTTGCAGCAATCAAAAATTTCTTTTATATTAAAACCTTCTCTAAAAGCTTGAGCAACATATAGTATTCGCTCTGGGGTTGGTCTAGATAATGCTGCAGCAATAGGCGTTTTGTCAGATTCATTTTTGTATCCTGGAATTTTTATATTATTAAAGCCATCTAAATCAGTTTCTATCGACCTTAAAGCTTTTTGAAAAGACTCTTGAAAAGTCCTTCCTATAGCCATTGTTTCTCCCACAGATTTCATAGCTGAAGTTAATGTATTTTCTGCACCTTTAAATTTCTCAAATGCAAAACGTGGAATTTTTGTGACTATATAATCTAGNGTAGGTTCAAATGATGCTGGAGTTGTTTTTGTGATATCATTTTTTATTTCATCTAAAGTATAACCAACTGACAAACGAGCTGCTACTTTAGCAATTGGAAAACCAGTAGCTTTTGATGCAAGAGCTGATGAACGTGATACTCTTGGGTTCATCTCAATTACAACCATTCTTCCATCATCTGGGTTAATAGCAAATTGAACATTAGAGCCACCAGTTTCAACACCTATCTCACGTAATATTGCTATAGATGCATTTCTCATCATTTGATATTCTTTATCAGTTAATGTTAATGCAGGTGCAACAGTAATAGAGTCGCCTGTATGTATTCCCATTGGGTCTATATTTTCAATAGAGCAAATAATTATAACGTTATCAGATTTGTCTCTAACAACTTCCATTTCGTATTCTTTCCAACCGATTATAGATTCTTCAATTAATACTGAATTTACTGGAGATGCATCTANACCGCTAGTTACTATACTGTCGAATTCATCTTTATTATATGCTATACCTCCACCAGTACCTCCTAAAGTAAAAGAGGGCCTAATAATTAGAGGTAGACCAATTTCTTTTAATGCTTCATCTGCTTCTTTTTTGTTTTCTGCAAGAACACCTTTAGGAGTTATTAAACCTATTTTTATCATTGCAGANTTAAAAAGTTCTCTGTCTTCAGCTTTTTTTATAGCATTAAGAGATGCACCGATAAGTTCCACATTATACTTTTTAAGGGTTCCTGATTCNGCCAAGTNCATNGCTGTATTAAGGGCAGTTTGTCCCCCCATTGTAGGTAATAGAGCATCTGGTTTCTCTTTTATAATAATTTTTTTAACCATCTCAGGCGTAATTGGCTCTATGTATGTTGCNTCTGCAAAGTCTGGATCAGTCATTATAGTTGCAGGATTAGAATTAATTAAAATTATTCTNTATCCTTCTTCTTTTAATATTTTACACGCCTGTGAACCTGAGTAATCAAATTCACATGCTTGACCAATTACAATTGGCCCNGCTCCAATAATTAATATTGATTTTATGTCATTACGTTTAGGCATTATTTTTCTTTACTTTATTTACATCATTATAAAAAGAATCGAAAAAATTATAAGTATCATGGGGACCTGGCGATGCTTCTGGATGGTATTGAACAGAATAAATTGATCTTGATTTAACTTNTAAACCTTCCACAACTCCATCAAATAATGATGTATAAGTTTCAGCTATTGTTTTCGATAAACTCTCTCTTTTAACAACAAATCCATGATTTTGACTTGTGATTTCTACTTTATTATTTTTATTAAATTTTACAGGTTGATTCGCTCCTCTATGACCATTTAACATTTTTTCAGTTTCAGCTCCTAGTGCTAAAGCTATAAGTTGGTGACCTAAGCAAATCCCATATATTGGTATTTTTATATCAAATAACTTAACTAACAAACTTTTTACGATCTTACTTGTTGCTTGAGGGTCACCAGGACCATTTGATAAAAATATACCATCTGGATTTAATTTCATAATATCTTTGTATGAAATGTTAAGAGGGACAACAATTACATTAAAGTTTCTATCCGCTAACATTCTTAAAATATTTTGTTTCACACCAAAGTCTATAACAACTACATTTTTTTTATTATTATAAGAATGTATTTTTGGTTTAACATTAAAATAATTTTTGTTATAGTAGCTTTTATTTTTCCAAATATATTTTTTTTTACATGTTACCTTAGAAGCTAAGTCTGCTCCTTTTAAGCCAGGCCATGATTTAATTAAAGCAAGAGCTTTTTGAATATCTTTTTTATTAAAGCTTTCATTGATAATCATTCCATTAACATATCCATTTTCTCTTATTAATGAGGTAATAGATCTAGTATCTATACCTTGAATACCAATAATATTATTTTTAATTAGCCAATCTTGAAGACTAGAATCAGATCTAAAATTAGAGGCAGAAGTCATATTAGCTTTTAAAATTATTCCCTTAGCTGCAGGCACAGTAGATTCATTGTCATATATATTGGTTCCGGTATTACCTATATGAGGAAAAGTAAAAGTAATAATTTGTTCTGCGTAAGATGGGTCAGATATAATTTCTTGGTATCCAGTCATTGAGGTATTAAAACATAACTCACCAATTGTTCTGCCTTTTGCTCCTATTCCATTTCCCCAATATAAATTACCATTTTCTAATATTAATAATGCATTTTTTTTATTAACTAGTTCTCTCAAGAGTTTCGGTTTGGATGATTTCA
>NHFK01000002.1 GCA_002171375.1 Alphaproteobacteria bacterium TMED109 | reverse complement strand
CAGTAGGACCAGCCAGAGCATTAGGTACTTTAAATTCTGTTCTTCAAGAAGGGACTGCTGCAGCTAATAGAGTTTTTGGAGGAATTGACTCTAGGTCCAGAGTTATTGATAGTGAAAATGCAGAAGAAATAAAAATATTTAAAGGTAATATTTTATTCAAGAATGTTATTTATAATTATTCTGATAAGAATATTGCAGCATTAGATAATATTAATTTAGATATTGATGCTGGAGAAACTATTGCAGTTGTTGGCCCCAGTGGTTCGGGTAAATCAACATTAGTAAATTTATTATTAAGATTTTTTGATCCTTATAGTGGAGATGTTTTTATTGATGGAAAAAACCTGAAAAAAATTAAAATTTCTTCTTTAAGAAAAAATATTGCTATAGTTTCCCAAGATACTCTACTTTTCCATGGAACAGTATCGGAGAATATAGCTTTTGGAAATCAAAATGCTAAGCAATTAGATATTGAATCCTCTGCAAGAGAGGCAGAAGCAGATAAATTTATTAAATTATTACCAGATGGTTACGAAACAATGATTGGAGAAAATGGTGCTAATTTATCAGGAGGAGAAAGACAGAGGATAGCTATAGCAAGAGCTATCTTAAGAAATCCAGCTATATTAATTCTAGATGAACCCACGAGTTCATTAGATTCTGAAGCTGAAGATAAAATAAAGCAAACACTTTCAGGTATTTCTAAAAACAGAACAACTATAATTATTGCGCATCGTTTATCAACTGTTACTAATTCAAATCGAATTATAGTATTAGATAAAGGAAAGATTTCTGCTATAGGCAATCATGACGAATTATTAGAAAAATCATCTTTATATAAAAAATTAGCTTTATTACAGAATATAGAATAATTAGTTTATTCTCTTCTTAAGATATAGCTGCTAATAATTTCACTTATTTTTTTTACTTTAAATGAAGCTTTTACTTGTTCGGGACTATAGTCCTCTTTTACCCATTTTAAAAATGGCTTTTTATTATCTTTTAAATAACTTTCAAAAAAAGCATCCAAAATTCCTGTTTTTGCATATTTAAGATGTAAATATTTAAAAGATAATTGATTTTTTGCTTCTTTGACTGATTTATCTTCGTTTAAAATTAGATATAATGCAGACATTAGTCCCGCTCTATCAGCACCTGATTTGCAATGCATTATTATTGGATATTCTACATTTTTAAACAATTCTTTCGCTGCTAATATAGTTTCAGCTTTAGGAGTAGCTCTGGAAGTAACAGGAAAGTTAATTAATTTAATATTATAATTATCACAAGTTTCTTTTTCTAAATAATAAGACGAGCAGTGTCTTATGCCTCTTAAGTTTATTATTGTTTTTATACCTCTTTTCTTTTTATCAGCAATTATTTGCCATGGAAAAGGTTGATTTGATCGATAAACATTATTTGAAATTTGGTATAGAGATCTCCACTTAAAGCGAAAAATACCGTGATCAACAAATATTAAGTCTATGTATGAGAATAATTGACCTATAAAACCTCTAGTCTCTCCCTTTTTCCATAATTTACTAAAAATTGTTACTCTCCATATTATAAGGAATATTAACCTTTATTTAATTTATTAAATTTTATAAAATAAATACATACAATTAATTAAGATGGATTGAAATGAATTTAAATAATAAAGACAATATTAAAGTGAAGTTAAAAAATAAAGAATTAAGATTAGCTTTAGAAATGAAAGAAAATCTAAAGAAAAGAAAAGCTCAGATAAAAGCTAGAAGACATAAATCTAAGCAAGATTAAGTAATGTATTTGAGTATATTTTAGATGTATAGTAGTTATTATATCTAAAAATAATTCAGTTAAGGATAAAATATGTCGATTATGCCAGATTCTTGGATAAAAAAAATGGCTAAGGAAAATAATATGATTCAGCCTTTTGCTGATGAGCAAAAGAAGAATGGTGTTATAAGTTTTGGAGTCTCATCATATGGTTATGATGCAAGAGTATCTGACGAATTTAAGGTTTTTACGAATGTTAATAATGCGTTGGTAGACCCTAAAAACTTTTCAGAAGAATCATTCATAGAAAGGAAAGCAGAAAGCTGTATTATTCCGCCAAATAGCTTTGTTTTAGCAAGAACTGTAGAATATTTTAAAATTCCAAGAGACGTATTAGTAATTTGTTTGGGAAAGTCCACATATGCTAGATGCGGCATTATTGTAAATGTGACTCCTTTAGAACCAGAATGGGAAGGGCATGTTACGCTTGAATTTTCAAATACTACACCTCTACCTGCCAGAGTATATGCGAATGAAGGAGCTTGTCAGTTTTTATTTTTAAAAGGCGATATTGCTTGTGATATATCATATCTTGAAAGATCAGGTAAATATATGGGACAACGTGGCGTAACTTTGCCTAAACTTTGAATGCTAAATAGTTATGGATAAAATTTCAATCCTTGGTGGAAAAACACTTGAAGGAACTATCACAATTAGTGGATCTAAGAATGCTGCATTACCTATATTAGTATCTAGTTTGTTAACAAGAGAAATATCTAATTTAGATAATGTCCCAAATTTATTAGATATTACTACCATGAAAGAATTATTAATTTCATTAGGAATAAAAATTGTTGCTAAAGAGAAATCATTATTTATAGAACCAAGTAATAATATCTCTACGCATGCAGATTATGAATTAGTTAGAAAAATGAGAGCATCAGTTTTAGTTTTAGGCCCATTATTAGCAAGGTTTGGTGAAGCTGAGGTTTCCTTACCAGGAGG
Organism: Alphaproteobacteria bacterium TMED109; assembly: GCA_002171375.1. GTDB lineage: Bacteria > Pseudomonadota > Alphaproteobacteria > TMED109 > TMED109 > TMED109. The sequence continues at coordinate 40,446 of NHFK01000002.1, read as the reverse complement.
ATGTGCTATAGGATCTCGACCTGTTGATATACATATTAATGCATTAAAGAAAATGGGTGCTAAATTGGAAATAAAAGATGGATATATTAAAGCGAGTGTGCCTAATAAAAAATTAGTAGGTGCAGATATTACATTTCCTAAGGTTAGCGTAGGCGCTACTGAAAATATAATAATGGCTGCCTGTTTGGCTAAAGGAAAAACTATAATAAGAAATGCTGCGCTTGAACCTGAAATAGATGATTTAATAACAGTCTTAAATAAAATGGGTGCTAATGTTTATCGGTCAGATTCTAATAAAATAGAAGTTGAGGGAGTAATTAGTTTAAAAGGTTTTTCTCATTCTGTTATGCCTGATAGAATTGAAGCAGGCACATATGCTATGGCTGCTGTTATAACTGCAGGGAGAATAGAACTATTAAAAGCTGAAGAAAAATATTTAAAAAATGTAATAAAATATTTAAATAGAGTAGGTGCCAAAATTGAGTCTACTAATAATGGAATTAATATTGAAGGACCTAAAGTTATTAAAAATATAGATATGAAAACAGAAGTCTATCCAGGTTTCCCAACTGATTTACAAGCTCAAGCTATGGCTTTAATGTCGGTTGCTGAAGGATCATCTGTAATAGAAGAAAGTATCTTTGAGAATAGATTTATGCATATTGCTGAATTAGTTAGATTTGGAGCAAATATAAAAAATGAAGGAGTAAAAGCTCATATAGTTGGATGTAAAGCTTTAAATGGAGCTCAAGTAATGGCCACAGATTTAAGAGCTTCATCTTCTTTAATTTTAGCAGGACTAAGAGCAGAAGGAGAAACTATAATTAATAGAGTTTATCATTTAGATCGTGGATATGAAAATTTAGAAAAAAAATTATCTATGTGCGGTGCTAATATACGAAGGATATAACTAAATTTATGATTGATAGTAATTATAAACCAATTAAACTTCGTGCTGAGGATGACAATGATTTAGAAATACTTTCAAAGTATTTATTTGAAGCGATATGCTTTGATAATGAAATGAAGTTTCTTAAAGAAAAAAAAATATTTTTATTTTCAGTAGAAAGATTTACCTGGGAATCTTATGAGGGGAAAGATGAAAATTTATTACAGGTTTTATGTATTATTCAAATACATTTTGTCGATTCATATTTTATGGAAAATATATTAAATAAACAAAGTAAAGGTTTACATAGTTTAATCTCTATTGCATATGATAAAAATGTATTAATGTTTACTTTTGATAATAAGGAAACAATTAGGTTTAATTTAAAAAAATTAAAGTTATATATTGAAGATATTGGTAAGCCAATTAAACCAGCGATAGTTCCTATAAGGACTAAAAGGTGAAAATGAGTGATAATAGATCAGAAAATATTATTATAGCTGTCCCTAAAGGTAGAATTTTAGAAGAATTAATTCCTTTAATGAAAAAAGCTAATATTCTTCCCGAAAAATCATTTTTTGATAATAAGGATAGGAGGCTTCTTTTTTCTTCAAATATACCTTGGCTTAAAATAATTAGAGTAAGAAGTTTTGATGTAGCAACATTTGTTGCTTTTGGAGGCGCAGATATAGGCATTGCAGGCTTCGATGTGTTGCGAGAATTTAACTATCCAGAATTATATATTCCTATTGATTTGAATATTGGTGTATGTCATTTATCAGTAGCACAGCCAAAAAATTATAATAAAAATGATAATGTTCAACTCAAGATTGCTACCAAATACCCTAATATCACAAATAATTATTATGCTGAAAAAGGTATAAATGTAAATTGTATAAAAATGAATGGAGCAATGGAGATTGCGCCAAAACTTGAAATGGCAGATAAAATTGTTGACTTAGTGTCTTCAGGAAAAACTCTAATAGCTAATGATTTAGTGGAGATAGAAAATATATTAGACGTTACATCTCACTTAGTTATAAATAGGACAGCATTTAAAACTCGTTCTGAAAAGATTCGTGACATTATGATTTTTTTTAGGGAGGCATTAAATGAAAAAAATTCTTAATTTTAGCAGCAAGAATTTCTCTAAAATTCTAAATTCTTATATTTTAAATAATAGAAATACTAACCTTGATTTATCTGAAAAAGTAAAAAAAATAGTTAATAGTATTATTGATGAGGGTGATAAAGCTCTAAGTGAGTTAACTTTTAAATATGATAATTATAATATTGAGAAAGAAGGAATTAGTATTAATGAGAAAGATATAAATAATGCATATAAAGAATGTAATAAAGAATTAGTTATCGCTTTAGAAAAAGCGGCTCAGAGGATAAGTGATTTTCATGAAAAACAAATTCCGAATAATATAAGTTATACAGATGATAATAATGTTGAATTAGCTTCAAGATGGACTCCCTTAGATTCTGTTGGATTATATGTTCCTGGAGGTAAAGCATCTTATCCAAGTTCTGTAATTATGACAGCTATACCAGCAAAAATTGCAAAAGTTCCTGAAGTTTCAATGTGTGTTCCAAGTCCAAAGGGATATTTAAATCCTTCTATATTAGTTGCTGCAAAAATTTGTGGAGTAGATAATATTTATAAAATTGGAGGTGCTCAAGCTGTTGCAGCTATGGCTTACGGGACAAATACTATAAAAAGAGTAAATAAAATATTTGGACCCGGTAATGCATGGGTTGCAGAAGCTAAAAGACAACTTTTTGGAAAAGTAGGTATTGATATGGTGGCTGGCCCTTCAGAAATATTAGTGATATCAGATGATAAAAGCAACCCAAATTGGATAGCAACTGATCTGCTGTCTCAGGCTGAACATGATACGGAATCACAATCTATTCTTATTACGGATAATATTGAGTTTGCAACAAAAGTAGAAAGTGCAGTAGATAGCTTAATTGAATCTTTAGAGCGCAAAGATATAGCAAAAGCTAGTTGGAGTAAAAATGGTATAATAATAGTACTAGAGAGTTTAGAACATTCAATTGAAATAGTTAATAAAATAGCACCCGAGCATTTAGAGATCTCAACAGATAACCCTGAATTAATAGCAGAAAAGATAAATAATGCAGGATCTATATTTTTGGGTAGATTTGTTCCTGAAGCTATAGGAGATTACATAGCAGGACCTAATCATGTTTTACCTACGGCGAGAACAGCAAGATTTTCTTCAGGTATTTCTACATTAGATTATATGAGAAGAACTTCTCTTATAAAATGTGATTTAGAAGCATTAACTGAAATTGCTCCATCAGCTATTAAAATTGCAGAAAATGAGGGTTTAGAAGCACATGCTTTATCAATGAAAATTAGAATGAGTGATTTTAAAAATGAATAATAATATTAGAAATATAAGTTTTGAAAAAACTAATTTTAGTCATCTAAATTTAAAAAATGATAAGGACATTAAAGTAGCAATTTATGATATTATAGAAGAAAATACTTTTAACTTATTGGGGTCTGAAACAAAAGAATATGATCTGGATGTTTTATTTAAAGAAAATATTTTAACAATATCAGTGAATTCCTCTTCTACTAAAGATAATTTAAAAACTATTTCAGTTAATATAGGAAGCTTAATTAAAATTTTAAAAGAATATATTATATTATGTAATTCTTATTATGAATCTATTAAATCTGCACCTATTCAAAAAGTTGAGGCTTTAGATATGGGTAGAAGAAGTTTACATGATGATGCTTCCCATGATTTAATAAATAAGTTAAAAGCTTATATTGAAATGGATTTTACTACTGCTCGAGGTTTTATAACACTATTTAGTATTGTCCAAAGAAAATCATTACTAGGAGAGAATGTTTTTATATAATACTATCTAAAGGGTTTAATTAATAAAGGGATAAATATGGCAAAAGAAGATCTATTAGAATTTGATGGAATAGTTGATGAAATTTTACCTAATGCAATGTTTAAAGTTATTCTTGAAAATAAACATGAAGTTTTGGCTCATACAGCTGGAAGAATGAGAAAACATAGAATACGAGTTTTAGCTGGAGATAAGGTTACAGTTGAAATGACGCCTTACGATCTGACTAAAGGCAGAATTATCTATAGACACAAGTAAATAGAATTTGTTTAAAAATAGCTATAAACTAGTTTTGGCATCTTCTTCAGAAAGAAGATTATCATTACTTAAAAGAATAGGTTATAATCCAGATATAATAGATGTGCCTGAAATAGATGAGAATATTTATATAAATGAAAAGCCGGATTTATATGTAAAGAGAATAGCTAGGGAAAAAGCTGAAAAAATTTCTAAAAAATATAAGAATAGTTATATTATTGCAGCAGACACAGTAATTTTTTCTGGAGCAAAAATATATGGTAAGGCATTTAATGAAAGTGATGCCTTTACAATTTTAAAAAAATTATCAGGTAGGCGGCATAGAGTTTACGGGGCAATATGCTTAATATCTCCTAATAAAAATATTTCATTAAAATTAATAATTACACAAGTGTCTTTTAGAGTAATTAGTGATAAAGAGATAAAGGATTATATTTCCGAAGGAGAATGGAAGGGCAAGGCAGGTTGTTATGCTATTCAAGGTATAGCGTCAAAATTTATAAAAAAAATTAATGGAAATTATGATAATGTTGTTGGTTTAAGTTTGATAGATGCAGATAAAATGCTTAAGGGCATAAAACCATAAAAAATATTTTAATATTTTATTAAATTTAAGAATACTTTTCTTTACATATTTCAATCTATCTATTAAAAACTCATATATATGGAGCCCAAATAGCTCAGTTGGTAGAGCAAGCGACTGAAAATCGCTGTGTCGTTGGTTCAATTCCATCTTTGGGCACCATATATCTTGTAACTTCCAGACTCTTTATAGAAGCTAATCTTAAAAAACATAAAATATTATTTGTGCCACGCTAGAGTTATTAACTTCATATTATGATGTAATATAGGCTGAAAAATATGTAATAGAATTTTATTAAAAGAAATTATAAATATCCAATATTACAAAAAATAAGGTGCTAGATAATAGGCCGCTAACAATAGCTATTTGCTGTGTCACACCATTCTCCGCGTCTGCTACTACTAGCATGCTAAAATAGCCAAATATAAAAAATCCGATCGCCAGTACTATCGTTAAAAATAAACTCATAGTTTATAAATTATTTTGTATTTAATTTTTATCTTTTTTAGCCTTGCGAAAAACATCTGCAGTAAAAAAGACACCTATTAGAATTAATAAGTGAGCTATTGCTGATGGTCCAAAAAATGCCATAGTACCTATCCACATAGTAAAGATAAAAGACCACATAAAAGCAAGTGTAGTCATAAATTGAAAGCGTACTATTTTAGGCAAATGTTTTAGTGGGTTTTTATTTGGACTCATTAAAAGTGCATAAGTTTCTTTTAACATTTTATTCTCCCTAAATTAAAGGGTACGTATACTTATTATAAGTAGATGTAATCATGAAATATTTGGCATGTATTTATATAAAATAATATTTATACCAATATAAAGAATATCTTTTTTCACACATTTATTTTTTTTCTTTTTTTTTCTTCAATAAATATGCTTTGTGATCTTTTTTAGAATCTCTACCTCCATTTAATTGACTAATCATAGGTTGATCTAATACTTTTAGTAACTCAGGTTGTACTTTCTTATTTTTTTTATCTGTAGTGTCCATTTTAATTCCTCCCATACAAAACTCTAACATAATTAAATCTATATTTACAAATACTTAAGTAGGATGGTAATTTAAATATTAGTATCCTAGATATTTTATTATTTACAGATAATATCTTTAGTTAAAATATATCCTTTAATTTCTATATAACTGCATAAAATCTTCATATATTCTGAACCTTAATTTCATAGATTTTTGATAAAATTACTTCAAATCAAAACATATAAAAGGAGTAAATATGACTGAAAAAAATAAAGATACACTTCTAACTATTCATCATAAAGATTTAAAGCAATTATCAGACATGATAGATAATGTTGTTTATTTATATAATAAAGGATGGACTAAAGAAGAACTTAAGAACTTTATTGATAAGTATTGTTTAGCTTCCGAAGATGATAAGCTTACAATTATTCAGGATAATAAAAAAACAGATGGAATGATAAATTCTTACAGGCCATAAATTTTAAAAGTAGTATTTAATAAAAAAATATATAAATATTTCTTTAGAACCTTTATTAGAAGAAAGTTATAGAAATAAATATAAATTTAAATAATTAGACTTTCTCAAGATACCGATTTAAATTCTTATAAAATTTCTAGTTATAAAGGATAAAAATGATTAATTATACTTCAACAGAAATTAGTAAAAATATTTCTGACATTCAAGAAAAGTGGGGCAGTAGTATTATAGAAATTGGAAAAGCTTATTTAGATAAGAAAGATTATTTAAAACTAACGGAAAACTTCTTAGACGATCTCTATTATTTTAATCAAGGAAAAGTTCTATTCAAACCTACAAAAGCAAGTCATAAACAATTTAGAAATAAAAGAAATGAATTTATTTCCTACTTTATTGGACAAAATAAGGTATCTGATGAAGATAAAGGCTTTGCTTTAGAGCCATGGAAAGATATTAATTTTCAAAATTTTGATTTTATTACCTATGATGATATTGTAATTTCTATGGGTAATTATTTATTTATTGACTATGAAAATAAAAAAACAAAAGTTGAGTATTCTTTTGGTTATATGTTTAATCAAGAAAGTAAATTAAAAATTATTTTTCATCATTCTTCTATTCCTTATAAGCAATAATATAGAAAATAAATTTAGATTATAATTAACTTTTGATAGGAGAATATAGTGTTTAAAATAATTGGAAAATGGGTTTTACGAATCATTTTAGCGGCTACATTAGTTGTTGCAGGTAACATAGGACTTTACTATCTCTGGGTCTTTGTTTTTTAAGTGTAAATGAATTTATATGAAATATTTAAAAACATTATATTTATTTTTATTATATTTGATCTTTGGATCATTATTTTTTAATACCCTTTATGCTGAAGATAATTACGAATTAGAATTAAAAGGGTCTACAATTTTAGATGTATGTAAATGGGCTGAAAGAAATACAATTATGCACTTTAAAATAAATAGAAATTTAGAAATATATTGGAACGAACTACCATCAGAAGAAAGACTTAATCAAGACATTAAAAATAATTATAAACAAAAAAAGAAATCTAATTTAGAAGAATTAAATATAAACTCTAAAAGATACCATTACTTGAATTGTTATGAACACCTAAATGACCAATAGATTTATTTAAGGTCTCATTCCAAAAGATACAGGGCCGGCTTTTCTAATTTTTACTGCAAGGTTTATCCAATAACATAATTCTTTTCTAGAATCTCTAGGATCAATAATGTCTTCAACCGAAAATTTTTCTGCTGTTCTAAATGGAGATCTCACATGATTGAGTTTTTTCTCTATTTCTTTAATTAATTTATTAGGATTTTCAGATTTTAGAAGATCTGATTTATAAGCCGCTTCAATACCCCCTTCTAAAGGAAGTGATCCCCAGTCACCAGAAGGCCATGCAAACCTATATTTATGTTTAGTATGATTCATGTGCGCTGCTCCAGCAACACCAAATGCTTTTCTTAAAATTATAGAACAAACAGGAATATTAAGCTGATATATTGCTGCTAAAGCTCTAGCTCCATGTCTAATAGTTCCTGATTTTTCTCCATGGGTGCCTACTAAAAATCCGGGATTATCTACTAAGTGAACTACAGGTAAATGAAATGTTTCAGCTAATTCTAAAATACGGATAATTTTTTGAGAAGCATCAGCTGTCCATCCTCCTCCATAAACTTGCGGGTCATTAGCTAAAATTACTACAGGCCAACCATCCAATCGTGCTAAACCTGATACTGAAGAAGTTCCCCAGTTTTTTCCTATTTCAAAAAAAGTATCTTTATCAACTAAACTTTTTATTATAGGACGGATTTCATAGCTTAATCGTCTATTTTTTGGAATAGCATCTATTAGCCATTCATCTTTTCTATCTACTGGGTCATCATTTTTTATTTGTTTTGCAAGATCATAAGTTGAAGAAGGAAGATAACTTAAAAACTTCTTAGCCATAGCTAAAGCTTCAGCTTCACTATCCGCAACATCATCAATTACTCCATTTTTACCATGGATATTACTACCTCCTAATGATTCTTTTGTTACAGTTTCTCCTAGCCTATTCACTACAGGAGGACCAGCTACAAATACTTGGCTAATTTTTTTTATTATAACTGAATAATGACTACTTACTAATCTTGCTGCTCCTAATCCTGCTACGGGACCTAATCCCAATGCAACCACTGGGATTGTTGCCATATTACTTACAACCCAATCCCAACCTGGGTTAGCAGGTACATAGGTATAACCGTCAGTTTCAATTGATTTTACAGAGCCTCCGCCACCAGTTCCTTCAATAAGTCTAATTAATGGAATTCTATATTCATTAGCAAAACGTTCTGCTGCAACTGATTTTTCCCATATAGCAGCATCTGCTGCTCCTCCTCTTACAGTAAAATCATCTCCATAAATAGCAACAGGAGAATTATTAATTTTACCATGACCTATAACAGAATTTGCAGCTAATAATGATTTTAGTTTTCCATCTTCATCATATTCACTTGAACCAGTTAAGCTGCCTATCTCCTTAAAACTGTTTTTATCCAGTAGAGCAATTATTCTCTCTCTTACTGTGGACCTTCCAGCATCATGCTGGCGTTTTATTTTATCCTTGCCGCCCATTTCTTGAATAAGGCTAAGACGTTTTTTTATTTCATTTACTTCATTATTCCAAGACATCTTAATTTTCCTTTATTTAAGATAGTTCTTATCTATTTTTCCAGATTGTATTAATACTTCAAAAGCTTTAATTGTTTCATTAATCATTGTTTTAGTATCAACACATCCATAATCAGAAATTCTTTCTTTCAGATGATCCCTAAGTGGAATATCTGAGAGTATACTAGGAAATGGCATTTCGGACCCAGAAGAAGTGATTTGTGCATTAGGTTTAATTTCTTGAATTATCTTTATGGTTTCATTAATATTTACGCTTTCACCAAATATATCAAAAACAAAAGCTCCATCTCCATCATAAGATACGCTATGAATAAATGCTGATGCAACTTCAGCTGCAGATAAATGAGAAACGTTTCCCTTATATGGAATATCATAAGGTTCTCCAAGAGCAGCTGCTAACATAGCTACAGTTTGTTTAGATGTCATTCCTTGATCTCTACCAACTCCATTCACAATTGCTGGTCTTAAACATACACTAGGAACTTTATGATCTTGCCAGTAAACTTCTGAGATTTGTTCATCACACATTTTATATGCACCATATAGAGTTTTTAATGAATCTGAATTTGGTAAAAATGAATGTGCTGCCATAGAACTTGCATGCGCTATTCTTTTTATTGAATTTTGTTTTGCTGCCTCCATGATATTAACTGTACCAACTACGTTAACTTTTGCACCAGCAGTTGGGTCAGCTGCACAAAAGGGTACTTGTAAAGCTGCTAAGTGTATAATTGATTCTGGATTATATTTTTTTACTGTATTAAGGACATAATCAGTGTCAGAAATATCTCCTTCAACCCAAGGAACTTTTGATAATTCTTCATTTTCTATAAGTAATTCAGGCCTTTTTTTATTATTTGTTAAATCACAGGCGATAACCTCTATATTTTCTTTTAAAAGCATAGCCATTGTCCATGCCCCTATACACCCTCCAGCACCAGTAATTAATACTGGACCATTAAAAGACTGATTAGGAATAGAAAAAAAGTTTAACATATAATACCTCCTAACAAGTATATTAATTTTTATCCAGAGTTTTTTCAGCAATTCTAGACAGGAAAGATGCTCCTATAGGTAAAAGTTCATCATTAAAATCATAGGATGGGTTATGAAGTGACGCAGAATTTCCATTGCCTATCCAAGCATATGCACCAGGCTTTTCTTGTAAAAAATATGAAAAATCTTCTGATCCCATCATTGGTTCTTGACTATCAGATGCCTTATTTCCAGCAATTTCTTTTGCAGTCTCTAAAGCAAATTTAGCTGCGTTAGTATCATTAATAGTTGGAGGATAGCCTATTTTATAGTCTATTTCTGCCTTAGCCCCAAAAGCCTCACATATATCTTTTACTATTTTAGGAAATTTCTTTCTTACAAAGTCACCAGTTGTTTTATCAAAATATCTTATTGTTCCTGCAAGACTTGCAAAATCAGGTATTACATTATTTGCATGACCAGAATTAAATTGTGTCACAGATACTACTAAAGTTTTTTTCGGGTCAGAATTTCTAGAAACAAGCGACTGAAGTGCTTGAATAACTGCTGAACCACAAACTATTGGGTCTACCGACTCATTTGGCATTGCGCCATGGGCACCTTTACCATTAATTTTTATTTCAAAATTATCTGCAGCTGCCATTCTTGGTCCAGGACCAACATCTAAATTTCCTTCAGCTACTCCAGGCATATTATGCATTCCATAGATAGAATCCACTGGAAATTTTTCAAATAGACCATCTTCTATCATTGCTTTTGCTCCTGCAAAGCCTTCTTCCGCTGGTTGAAATATTAATATAACTTGCCCGTTAAAGTTTCTTGTTTCTGAGAGATAACGAGCAGCGCCAAGCAGCATAGTAGTATGTCCGTCGTGACCACATGCATGCATTACTCCTTCATGTGTTGAAGCATGATCGCATTTATTAGCTTCCGTAATGGGTAAAGCGTCCATATCTGCTCTTAAACCTACCATGGGCCCTTTACCATTTCTGATTACTCCAACTACACCTGTCCCTCCTATACCTTCATGAATTTCATCCACTCCAAATTCTTTAAGAAGCTTAGCAACTTTTTTTGCTGTTCTTTTTTCTTGATAAGCAAGTTCAGGATGACTATGAATGTCTTGTCTCCATTCTATCATTTGTTTATGAAACTCAGAAATTCTATTAATTATAGGCATTATGACCCTTTCTATAAATTTAAGTTAGTGAATATAAATTATACTCTTAAAAATATAATATACTCAAGGTTTACATCAATTTATTATTTCCTACTTTTTCCAGGCACCCATAAGATATCATTTTTTTTATTCTGTTTATTTACAAAACGGGCTATTACAAATAGATGATCCGATAATCTATTGATATACTTAATGCAAATTGGATTTATTTTCTCTTTTTGGCTAAGGCTTATGATTAATCTTTCTGCTTTCCTTGCATTAGTTCGAGCTAGATGAAAGTACGCTGATTCTATTGAGCCCCCTGGTAAAATAAATGATTGTAAAGGTTCTAAATTACTATTCATTTCATCTATTTCTCTCTCTAATCTATCTACTTGCGTTTGAGAAATTCTTAACGGTTCATAATCTAAAGAATCATCTTCTGGCACACATAGATCGGCACCAAGATCAAAAAGATCATTTTGTATTCTAAAAATCATTTCTTTTAGTGGTGATTTTAGATTTATTATAGCTATACCTAAGGTTGAATTAGTTTCATCAACTGTGCCGAAGGCATCAATTCTTATAGAGTTTTTATAAACCCGTTCTCCATTACCAAGAGAAGTTTCACCCTTATCTCCTCCTCGTGTGTATATTTTATCTAATTTAACCATCTGTTCTCTCTTTATGTTAAGATATATTATAGTAACAAAATTTTTATAAATTATAAATATACTTTGAGATCTTATTTATTGGTAAAGTTTTATGGAATTTATATCAGCTCAAAAAATTAAAAGAATTATTAAAATTAAAGGCCTTATAAATGAGTTAGAAAATACCTATAGAAAGGATTCATTTGTTCCTTTAAGAAAAGTTTACAATATAATTCCTCAAAANAATGCAGCACAAATGATGNTNATGCCAGCTTTTTCAATTGATGGATATTATGGTGTAAANNTACTAAATGTATTTCCAAATAATCCNTNAGTNGGTTTNCCAAGAGTAAAAGCNTTATATGTTCTNTATGAGCANAAAAATGGAGAAATAAAATTAATTTTAGATGGNACAGAAATAACTAAACAAAGAACTGCNGCAATGAGTGCAATTGCATCAAANTTTTTATCAAAAATAGATAGTAAAACATTATTAGTTATAGGAACTGGCGCATTAGTTTCTTATATGATTAATGCTCATTGCTCTGTTAGGTCTATAGATAATGTTCTAATTTGGGGGAGAAATATAAATAAAGTAAAAAATATAGTTAAAATATATAAAAATAGTAATTTAAATGTTTCCGCAATTGATTCTCTTCAAGAAGCTTGTGGAATTGCAGATATAATAACTAGTGTAACTTCTGCTAAAAAAGAATTTATTAAGGGTAGTTGGCTAAATAATTCTGCACATATTGATTTACTAGGTGCTCATACAAGAGATATGGCTGAATTAGACCCGTATGGNTTTTCATTAGGTGAAATATATGTAGATGATAAGGAGGCTGCGCTTATTGAAGCAGGAGATTTAATGCAGTCAATAAAGCTAGGCTATATAAGTAAAAATGATATTAAAGCTGATATTAAGCAATTAATTATGAGTAATGACTTTAAGAGAGATGAAAAAGATAAAGTAACTATATATAAATCAGTTGGACATGCTTTATCTGATTTAGCTACTGCTAATTATATATATAAGGTTTTAAACCTATCATAGCAATTTCAGATTATTTAAACTTTTTTTTCTTCTATTAGATAGTATTCAAATACTTTTTTCATCTTTTCAGGAATAGCTTTAGATTTAATTATTCCATTCTTTTCTTCTGCCCATATTCTGATTTCAGAGCCCGCACATACTATTTTATTTTTTCTTTTAATAATATGCTGAAGTTTTAAGGTAGAATTGGTAATATTAACCAAACTAGTTTGTATATTTAAAATATCTTCTCTAACACAAGCAGAAAGAAATTTTGCTTCAGTGTGCAGTAATGGTAATCCCTTTATATTATATAATTCCTCTAATTTAGAAATAGGTTGCTTTATACTTTTAAAATAATTCCATTGAGCGCTATCCATCCATTTATAAAAATTAGGATAAAATACTATTCCATACGGATCGCAATCGCCCCATTCTACTTTTATTTTATATTGTTTTACTTTTACTAGGCTCATCAAATTTATCCTTAATTAATTTGTGTAAATCATTCCTTTTTATTTTACCAGTGCTAGTTTGGGGTAATTTATCAATAAGCTTAATCATATAGGGTTTTTTATAATTTGGAAGAGAGGCTATTTTAGTTTTTAATTTTCTAACTATCAAATCTTCATTTGTAGTTTTATTTACGTGTAGAAACAAAGCTAGTCTTAGAGTGTCTTGTTTGGTATTAAAAGCTATACAAAATGAATCAAGCACATTATTTAAATTAGATGCTATATTTTCTATTTCTTTAGGATTCACCCATTTACCAGCTACTTTTATTAGGTCGTCTTCTCTACCCTGGTAATACCAATGATTATTTTTTATTGACCATATATCTCCAGTTTTTATCCATCCTTCGAGGAAGGTTTTTTCAGATTTATTTTTATTATTTAAATATTTATTTGAAAAAGTTGAATGTTTAATATGAAGAACACCATTTGTTTTGGATAATAACTTATTACTATTTATTAATTTTGTTTTTACATTTTTAATTGGTTCTCCTGTGCTACCTATTTTTGAATTTTCTGGTCTGGTTGCAATTACAATAGCAAGCGTTTCTGTAGTCCCATAGCAATTTAAGAGTGGAGATTTTACTTTACTTTTCCATTCTTTATAAAGCTTATCAGGTATTCTCTCTCCTGCTGAAATAAAATATTGTACTTCAGATAATATTTTTAAATTTGTACTGCTATCCTCTAAAAGTCTTCTATAAATAGTGGGAACACTAAAAATAACTTTAGGATTAAATTTTTTAATTATATAAGAAAGGTTTGGATTATTTAATAAATTATCATTAAAAATTGTATTAAGCCCTATTAGTAACGGAGCAAAAAAATTATTTCCCAAGGCATAAGCAAAAAATAATTTAGATGTAGTAAATATGCTATCCCCATAACATAATTTTAAAATATCTTTATGAAGAAAATAAGTATTAGTAATAATCTCATGTTGATGAATTATAGCTTTAGGTAAACCTGTGGTTCCTGAAGAATAAATTAAAAAAGCAATTTGATTATTTTTAGAGTTAACTGTTTTAATTTTTTTTAAATGAATTTTAGATAAAAGATTTTTCCATTTATTGTTTTTATAGACTGAATATTTAAATTTAAGTTTATCTTTATTTAGAGAATTATCGCTTAATATTATTGAAGGTTTGCTGTCATTAAGTATATGTAGTGTTTGTTCTTTAGATAGTTCAGGATTACCAGGAATAGGAACAATTCCTACTTTTATTGCTCCTAAAAAAGAAGATACAAAGTTAACACTGTCACTACTACTTATATAAATTCTATCTTTGCGTTTAATTTTTAACTTAAGTAATAATTGGCTAACTTTTGTACTTAGCTGAAATAATTCTTTATAAGATATTATCTTTATCTTATTAGAGTCCATTATCTGAGTTATCGCTGTCTTGTTTATATAATTATTTTTTAAAGCGTTTTGTTCTATTTTATCAAATATGTTCATTGCAATTTTATTTCGTTAATTAAAATATATTAAAAACATTATCTTTTACTATTAATGGCCAATGACCTGATTTAAATAAATGATATTTTGAAATGAAAATATGATTATCATTTTGGTCGGAAGCAAAGGCTAATGCTGCTTGGTAACAACATATAGCTGCGGCACCAGCTGCAACTTTAGAATAATATTGGTATTTAACATTATCTTTATGTATATCTTTAATTGAGTATGTTTCTATTATTTTAGATGATTCTTCAGTAAGAGATTTTAAAAAAGAAAAAACTTTTTTTTTATCTTCATTCTCTAATAAAATGTTTAATAAATTTTCTTTTTCTTTTTCTTCTATCTCCCAACATTCTTTATTCCAATCTTTACTATTAATAACTTTAATAGCTTCTTCCCAATTAGCTACTTGTTTTATTTCATTATGAATATTTAATTCTTGGCAATAGTTTTTAATAAAGGAATAGAGGTTGGAATCTATTTCTTTTCCTACATTTTTAAACCAGTTAATTTTAACTATGTTAGCAGTAACAGAAGATATTTTATTTAATGATATTAGGCTCATAATAAATTTTATTGTTTATATATTTTTTCTCTAAACAAGCCTAATAATTCTTGTACTGGTCTGTCTGAAAAAGAAAATAATACTGATTCATCTATAGTTTCGTGTTTAATTTTTGCCCAAGGAGGTACTACAAAAATATCTCCTTTGTTCCATAAATATTCTTGATCGTTAATTGTTGTTTTACCCTGGCCTTCAACAACTGTATAAATTGTTCCGTCTGTACTTCTAAATGAATTTCCTGAAAATGATTTAGGTATTAATTGCATAAATGTGGCCATGGTAGGAATAGCATGTCCTCCATTAGAAGGGTTTACATATTTTAATCTTAGACCGTGGCATTTATCCCATTCTTTGGATTCTTTCATTTTATCTAGAGCTTCTTTAGTTCTATCATAGGGATAAGAAAAGACAGGGGAAGCAAGATTATCAAATAGTTTATGGTCTACAGGTAAAAGCCCAGCACCATATCTTGCAAGAGAATCACCTTCTGGCCTTTTTAATTCCTGTGTATCTTCATTTAATTTTTCTGAAAAGCTTGCTGAGAAATGATTTACCATTGGAATATCTAAGCCATCTAGCCATATCATTGGCTCATTAGATTCATTTCCATGATCATGCCAGGTCCAGGAGGGTGTAATAATAAAATCTCCAGGACGCATAATAGTTTTTTCTCCATCCACTGCTGTATATGCTCCATTTCCATGCATTACAAATCTAAGAGCAGATTGTGTATGTCTATGGCTAGGGGCAACTTCTCCGGGAAGAATTAATTGCAGACCAGCATAAAGTGTATCGGTAATCTTACTTTCACCCCTCATATTAGGGTTTTCTAAAATAAGCACTCTTCTTTCAGCTTGCTCTGCAGTTATAATTGAACCTGAGTCTAAAACACGATTTTTTGTATCTTTCCAATACCAAATATGTGAGTGTGTTCTAGTATTTGGTTCAGGAGTTACTAATTTAGCTAAAACTTCCCACAAGGGAGCCATGTTTAATTCGCTAATATTTTTATAAAAATCATTTTTTTTCAAAGTTTACCTCTTTAAAGTTTTGTAAACTAAGAATATATTATTATTTAATTAATGCTAGGAAGTTCTAAATTTAATTTATTTACCACCAATTCATGGGTTAATTTTAGATAATCCTCTAACATTTCTTCATTCTTTCTCTTTTTTATTCCCCATTTTCTATATAATTCGTTATTTTTTGATGCTGCTCTACCAAAAAAGGCCGGAAGCATTGGGTAATATCTGTTGATTGCTTCTTGTACTTCTTTTTTACCATCTTCTGAAGCAATTAATTCCTTTGTAAAATCTTCCCCAAATTTTGCGTGAAATTTTTCTTCAGGCATAGTCATTCTGGCTACACTTTTTAATGGATGAAATGAACATTCTAGTAAGTCTTCAACTTGAAGAATTTCAGCTAAATCTGCTAGTAGTTTTATAACGCAAAATTCTGCCCATGTTTCAAGTGGAAATTCAAATATAGATAAAGGGTTTTTTCCCTCAGGAGTCATTTCATTTTCAGGTATATTTAGTTTTTGTCCGAGTTCTCTAAATCTTACATGGTGACCATACTCTTCCATTGCTACCCTACAAGTTAGCCATTTCGCATAAGGATTTGGTGCTAATGCTATAGCTGGTTCATCAAATACTCTTGCACCATAAAGCTCATTCACGGCGTGACTTCTAACTATTTTTACTAATAACTCTCTATATTCTTCAGGATAATGAATTAAATCTTCACAAGTTTTTACTTGAGGGATTTCATTTTCTAATTTCATAATATTCTCCATTAAATCATAGGTTCATTTGAAAAAGCTTCTAGATCGGTTTCCAAAGACGTTAAATTTTCATCAAAATTCTCTTCAAAGCCTCTTTTTAAATCACTATACATGTCATCTTCTTTACGAATAAAATTAAAAACTGGACGGGATTGTTGAAATAAAAAAACTTCCTTTGCTCTTACACCAAATATTTGACCAGAATATTTTTTTCCATCATTAGATGATAAGTAAGAAACCAGCTCTCCAACATACTTTGAATCAATTTTAAGTGCTGAATCTTTATACTTTTGTTGCGCTTCATTTTGCGGTTTTATTGACTCTGTTACTCTAGTTGCTGCAAAGGGAGCAATCGAATTACATGTTATATTTGATCTCTGTAAGTCTAGTGCTGTTACTCTGGTTAAAGCTATTAGGCCGGCTTTAGCAGAGGCGTATGCGGCTTGTCCATAATTACCCCAAATACCTGCAGTAGAGATAATATTAATAATTCTGCCATAATTATAATTACTATCTAATTTAACTACTTCTTTCATATATCTACTAGTTTCTGAGATAATATTAAATGCCCCTGTAAGATTAATATCTATTACTTTTTTCCAATCTTCTATTGAATATTTAAAGATAAAACCATCTCTTATTATTGCAGCATTGTTTACAACAATGTCTATCCTATTGAATTTTTTTATAACTATTTCAATAGAATTTTTAACATCTTCTGCTATAGAAATATCTTTAGTAATAGCTAAAGTTTCGACATTATATTTGTTACTTATTTCTTCAGATACTCTTTCAGCTAAATTTTTGTCATCATGGTTACCTTTAATGCTGTAACCCGGATCAATAATTACAATTTTACAACCTTGTTGAGCTAAGTTTTCTGCAATAGATTTTCCTATTCCTCTTGCCCCGCCAGTAATTAATGCAGTTCTATTATTAAGCTTTTTATCTGTCATTTTTGTTCCTTGATTTCGTCATAGGGAGTATAAAATGCATCTGAATGAATATCAACTTTCCTAATTCCTTTAGTAATTAATATTTCCTCTGCAACCTCAACCATTTTTGGAGGACCAGCAAGATAAGCTTTATATCCGTCAAAGTCTTTTATATCTTCAATTACTGCATCTGTAACAAAACCTCGTCGTAAAATTTTATTTTTGGGTTTTTCTATTACTACAGGATAAAACTTCAGATTCTCATTAATCTTTGACATTTCTTCAAATTGTTCAATAGAATATAATTCATTTTCAGATTGAGAACCATAATAAATATTAATTGGTTGTTTTGAGCCTATTTCTTGTGAATATTTAATTATAGACAGTATTGGTGCTAACCCTGTACCTCCCGCAACTGCAATTATTGGTCCTTTATGTTTTTCTCTTAAATGTGCATTTCCATAAGGGCCCTTAATTTTTATAGCTTCTCCTATTTTCAAATTATTTTTTACATAAGCGCTTACTTCTCCTCCATCGAGAGTTTTTATATGAAATTCTAATTCACCAGCATTTGGAGAACTAGCCATGGAAAAGTGCTTTTCCTTACACTTTCCAATATATAATTCGGCATATTGACCAGCTTTAAACTTAAAAACTTCTTTATTATCTATGCTTAAGTTCATTACATATATGTCATTTGTTACTTTTTTTAAATTAACAACCTTACATTCTAGGTTTTTAATTTCTAAATTATTGTTTTCATCATCTTCTTCATCTGTTAAAATTTTAATCTCGCAATCACTCCAAGGAACTGACCTACATGCGAGAATTAAATTTTGTTTTTCTTCATCTTCATCCAACGCAAATTCAGAATAAGGAGACATTTCAATATCTCCAGAAATTTTTTTTGATTTACATGCTCCGCAATTACCGGATCTACAACCATGAGGAAAGTCTATTCCTTGATCTAGTGCAGCTTCAAGTATAGTATTTCCTTCATCTACTAAAATTTCGTTACCATCTGATATCTTTACTTTGAAAGGCATATTTTCCTCTAGTATTATTTAGTATATTTTATTAATATTACGTTTATTCAGCATTGATAGATTTAATAATCAATTAGAATTTAAAATACAATAATTTAAATTTATTTTTTCCATGCTGTCCATGGGTTAAATCCATACAGGGGTATTTCATCAGGTATAGCAATATATGCTTGGTGAGCAATTCTATGAAGAGGATCATGAAAAAGTGGTATCATCCATTTCCCAGACCTTAGAAGTCTATCAAGGATTCTAGTGTATTCAATTAAGTTATCTCTATTTTTTGCATTAGTTATTTTTTTTATAATTTCGTCGATAGCTTTATGCTTTATTCCTGCGTAATTTCTTGAGCCATTTTGGTCAGCGGCCCAGCTACCCCAATATATTGATTGTTCATTTCCTGGAGATAAAGACATGTAGTACTCAAAAATTATTGCATCAAAATCAAATGTTTGGATACGGTTTTGAAATTGAGAACTATCTATTATTCTAATCTTTAAATCTATTCCTATTTTTCTTAACTTATCCTTCCAAATTAGTAATAACTTCTCCATTTTATATTTATTAGTTATTACCTCAAAGCTTAATGATTTTCCTGATTGTATATTTTTCATTTTTTGATCTATTATTTTCCATCCAGATTTTTCCAATAGAGATATAGATTGTTTTATAGTTTTTCTTTCATTGTAAGATAAATTATTTATTTTTTTTAATGCATCTTTACTAATATCATCTTGGTATTGAGATAATATTTTTTTTGCCTTTTGACTTGGGTCTGATTTAGCAGATAGTTCACTATTATCCCATGGACCAAATGTTTGTTTTAATAAGCCATGGTTTACTATTTTATTTACAAATTCATATGGAAACAATAATGATATTGCTTTTCTTACATTTCGATCTTGGAGCATAGGTTTTCTGCTATTTAAAATTATAGCTTCTATTCCAGATGGAGAGTGTTTTAAGAAAGTATTTTTTATAATTTTATTTTGAGAGTTTTGATGATAGGCTTTCTCCCACCTAACAGCATCGCTTTCAATATTAATATCAAATTCTCCAGATAAAAATGCTTCTAGAGCTACATTCTGATCTCTGTAAAAATCATACTTTATATTCTTAAAATTATATCTACCTAAACTATCTTTACTATTTATTTTCCACCAATTTTCATTTTTAATAAATGTAATAGATCTTCCTGTTTCTATATTAGCTATTTTATAAGGGCCAGAACTTATAAAAGGCTCAAGGGTTGTTTTAGTAAAATTTTTATTATTCCAATATTTACTGTGAAAAACAGGCATCAAACCCACAATAAGGGGCATTTCAAAATTACCTTCATTCGAAAAAAAGAATTTTACCCTTTTATTGTTTATTACTTTTACTTCTTTTACCATAGAATAGTAGGACCTTGTATGAGGTCTTCCTGAATTTTTCAGAGTTTTCCAGGAAAATATTACATCTTCACTAGTGATTGATTTTCCATCTGAGAACTTTGCTTCATCATATATTTTAAATTCTACCCATTTCCTATCTTCTGGAATTTTTATAGCTTCAGCTATGCCAGGGTATAGAGAAAAAGGTTCATCAGGACTCCATGTCATCAAAGATTCTATCATTAACCCTTTTATACCTGGTGGCGCAATACCTTTAATGATGTANGGGTTTAAACTATTAAAAGTTCCGATTGTAGCCAATTTTAGGGTATTGTTAATTGGAGCATTAATGTTTACTTTTGTATCTCTAGCTACATCGTCTCTATCTGTTGAACCGTGCATTGCTATAGTTTTATTAAAATCTTGAGCAAAACAGCTATAATTAAAAGAAAATACAAAATTTATAATTAATAAAAATTTAAACATACATGTAATAAATATTATTTTTTAAATCAAATTAAAAGAATTTGATTAATAATTATTTTATATTTATCTTTTGTTCTTGATTTGTTCTATAAAAATTGTTATTTTAGTAAAAAATGTAATTAATAATTAACTACATCTATTTTTTAGTTGACCATATCCTATATTTTGTCAATATAGATTTATAAACAACTATATATTGTGTTTATCCCCATTTTATTATCCACAGTTGTGGATAAGTGGATGAATTTACGAAATAATCTAGTTCTGCTAGATTAAGATGGAGAAATAATATGGATGGAAGCGGCTTAGAAAGTTCATATCAAGGAAAAAACCAAGGTGATATGCTAAATGTAGTTCAGGTTGAACGAGGAAAAGCTGTAGAAATTAATTCTGCTAGAGACGAACTTTTAACTGAATTTGGAAAAGCTACGCTTGAAGATAGGTATCTTATGCCTGACGAGACCCCTCAAGATTTATTTGCTAGAGTAGCTAGTTATTTTGCTGATGATGATGCCCATGCACAACGTATTTATGACTATATGTCTAGATTATGGTTCATGCCTTCAACTCCTGTCTTGTCAAATGGAGGAACAGAAAGAGGTCTTCCTATTTCTTGTTTTTTGAATGAGTCAAATGATAGTTTACAAGGTATAGTTGATTTATGGAATGAGAATGTTTGGTTGGCTTCTCGAGGAGGAGGTATAGGGTCTTATTGGGGAAATTTAAGATCTATAGGAGAAGTAGTAGGAAAGAATGGAAAAAATGGTAAGACTTCAGGTGTTATTCCATTTATACGAGTGATGGATTCTCTAACTCTTGCTATAAGCCAAGGTAGTTTAAGAAGAGGTTCTGCAGCTTGTTATTTGCCAGTATGGCATCCAGAGATTGAAGAATTTATTGAAATGCGTCGCCCAACTGGAGGTGACCCTAATAGAAAAGCTCTTAATTTGCATCATGGTATAGTTATACCAGATTCTTTTATGCGTGCTGTAGAAGCTGATGAAGAGTGGGCTTTAAAAAGCCCTAAAGATGGTGCTGTACAAACCACTGTTTCTGCAAGAGATTTATGGATACGTATTTTAACTGCAAGGGTAGAGACTGGTGAACCTTATTTATTATTTATTGATAGAGTTAATGCAGATATACCGCAACATCAAAAATTAGCAGGTATGAGAGTTAAAATGTCAAATTTATGTAGCGAAATAACTTTACCTACAGGAGAAGATAGATTTGGTAACGATAGAACAGCAGTATGTTGTCTTTCATCACTAAATTTAGAGACATATGACGAATGGAAAAATGTTCCGGGAATGATAGAAGATATTATGCGTTTTTTAGATAACGTATTACAAGATTTTATAGATAGAGCTCCAGATTCTATGGCAAAAGCAAAATATAGTGCTATGAGGGAAAGGAGTGTAGGTTTAGGTGTTATGGGATTTCAAAGTTTCTTACAGAAGCGAAACGTTCCTATTGAATCTGTAACAGCTTTGTCATGGAATAAAAAAATATTTAAAGATATTAGAGAGCAGGTAGATTTAAGTTCAAAAATTTTAGCAAAAGAGAAGGGAGCTTGTCCTGATGCAGCAGATTTTGGAATAGAGGAAAGGTTTTCTAATAAATTAGCTATAGCTCCAACCGCTTCTATTTCTATAATCTGTGGAGGGGCTTCTCCAGGAATAGAGCCTTCTGCAGGAAATTCTTTTGTTCAAAAAACTTTATCAGGCTCTTTTAATGTTAGGAATCCTCATCTTAAAAAANTATTNTCTGAAAAAAATATGGATACTGATGANATTTGGTCTTCAATTACTACTAATAAAGGTTCTGTGCAGCANTTAGATTTTTTAAGTGATCATGAAAAAGATGTATTNAAGTCGGCTTTTGAGGTNGATCAACGTTGGTTAATAGACNTAGCNGCACAACGCACTCCCTACATTTGTCAATCTCAATCTTTAAANGTTTTCATTCCTGCNGATGTCCATAAAAANGATCTNCATCAAATTCATTTTCAAGCATGGAAAAAAGGAATTAAAAGTATGTATTATTTAAGATCTATGTCNATACAGCGTTCTGATGTTGTTTCTAATATGGGACAATCAACTAATAATATATCGCAAGAAAATTCAAATGATTATGAAGAATGTCTTTCATGTCAGTAATTAGTTTTTGGAGTAAATAAGATGTCTTTGTTATCAGCTAATCCAGTTTATAAACCATTCCACTATCCTTGGGCATANGATGCNTGGTTGCANCAACAAAGAATTCANTGGCTNCCTGAAGAAGTTCCATTAGCNGATGATGTTAAAGANTGGCANAAAATTCTTACAGANAAAGAAAGAAANTTATTAACTCAGATATTTCGTTTCTTTGTTCAAGCTGATGTAGAAGTTAATAATTGNTATATGGGTCATTATTCTAGAGTTTTTAAACCTACTGAAATTTGTATGATGCTTTCGTCNTTTTCAAATACTGAGACTATTCATATCGCTGCTTACTCTTATTTGCTGGATACTATAGGAATGCCAGAAGTTGAATATGAAGCATTTCTTCATATTAAAGAGATGAGGGATAAATATGAATATATGCAAGGCTTTAATGTAGATTCAAATATCGAAATTTCNAAAACTTTNGCAGTATTTGGNGCNTTTACNGAAGGATTACAATTNTTNGCTAGTTTTGCAATNTTATTGAANTTTCCNAGATTTAATAAAATGAAAGGTATGGGACAGATTGTTACATGGTCAGCAAGAGACGAAACATTACATACAAATTCAATAATAAAACTTTTCCATACATTTTTAAGTGAAAACCCTGATATCAAACGTGAACAATTAATGGAAGATTTATATAAAGCATGTTCAACAGTTATAGAACATGAAGATGCCTTTATAGATAAAGCTTTTGAGTTGGGTGGAGTAGAAGGTTTAGAAGCAAAAAGTGTAAAAGAATATATTAGGTATATAGCGGATAATAGACTTAAGCAGTTAGAAATGAAGCCGCTCTATAATATTAGTAAAAACCCATTACCTTATATGGATGACATGTTGAATGCTTTAGAACACACTAATTTCTTTGAAAACAGGGCTACTGAATATTCACGTGCTGCCACGCAAGGTAGTTGGGAAGAAGCTTTTGTATAATTAAATAGATATAATCTAATTTGAATGAAGTTTTGACCATACTTTGTTAGGTGTCGCTGGCATATCAATATGTTCAATATTTAAAGCGTTAACTAANGCGTTAATAACAGCAGGAGGNGCTCCAATTGCTCCAGCTTCTCCTGCCCCCTTTATTTGAAGTAAATTAGTTTCACAGGGAACCATATTCCATCGTATATCTACATTAATTAAATCTTCAGCTCTAGGTAAAGCATAATCCATGAAAGAACCTGATAATAATTGTCCATTTTCGCTATCATATACAGTATTTTCATAGATTGCTTGGCCAATACCTTGAGCTATACCNCCATGAACTTGTCCCGCTAGCATATTAGGATTAATAACTAGTCCAAAATCATCCACAACAGTATATTTCTTTATTTCAATGTGACCTGTATCTTTATCTACTTCTAGTTCACATATATGGCAACCATTAGGGAATGTATAATTAGGAGGAGTCCACTGACTAGAAATTTTAATTGGTTCATTGCTATCTTTAGCAAGGTCTTCAAGACTAATTGTTAAATTTGTGCCTTCTGCTAAAAAAATACCTTCTTTATATTCTAAAGTACTTTCATCTATATTTAATTTTTGGGCTGCTAGTGATTTTGTTTTATTAATAATATTCTCTGAAGCAACTTTAATAGCTGCACCTCCTACGGGAACTGACCTAGAACCGCCTGTGCCCGCGCCAAAAGCAATCACATCAGAATCCCCCTGAATAACAGTCATCTTTTCAGGTCCAATTCCTAAATATTCACATAAAATTTGCTTATATGCAGTTTCATGGCCTTGCCCATTAGATTGAGTTCCAATATGTAAAGTAATACTACCATTTTTTTCTAAAATAATAGTAGCTTCTTCTGGTCCTCCACCTGAACAGGCTTCAATATAAGTTGATAGACCAATACCTCTAATTTTATTATTTTCTTTTGAAATTTTTGCTCGGTCTTTAAACCCTTGCCAGTCTGAATCTTTTACAGCAAGTTCCATATTACCTATAAAATCACCAGTATCATANGTATGGTTCAAAGCAGTCTTATAAGGCATTTCTGAACTAGGAATTAAATTTCGTCTTCTAATTTCTATTGGGCCTAACCCAGATTTTNTTCCTGCTACATCTACTAATCTTTCAATTACAAATGAAGCTTCTGGTCTACCCGCACCCCTATAAGCATCAATTGCAGGAGTATTTGTAAAAACTCCTTTAACATTTACATATATTGCTGGAGTTTTATAACAGCCTGCCAACATTGCTGTACCTGCTAAAGTAGGAATAAATATAGCAAAATTAGATAAGTAGGCGCCCATATTAGCGACTGTATCTATTTTTATTCCTAAAAATATTCCTTCTTTATCTAAAGCTAATTTAGCTTTTGTAACATGGTCTCTTCCATGCGTATCAGATAGAAAAGCCTCACTTCTATCAGAAACCCATTTCACAGGCCTNCCTATTATTTTTGATGCAAATAGTGAACATATATATTCAGGGTAATTGAAAATTTTCATACCAAAACCNCCACCTACATCAGTTGTTATAACTCTAATTTCACTAGGTTCTATATTTAAAACATTTGAAATTCTATCTCTAAGACTGTGTACTCCCTGGGATGAACAGCTTAATTCATATCTACCATCTTCTTTATTAAAATTTGCAACTGCTCCTCTAGTTTCCATAGAATTTGGAACAATTCTATTATTAATTAACTCAATTTCTACTATAGAATCCGCTATTTTGAAGGCATCTTCCACTTTATCTTGTTCACCCATTTCCCAATCAAAACAAAGGTTGTTTTTAGTATCTTCCCACACTTGAGGTGAATTATCTTTAATTGCNTCGTTACAGGAAGTTACTGATGCAATTTCTTCAATATCAGCAAATATTAATTCTGAAGCATTTTTTGCTTGTTCTATACTTTCAGCAATTATTATAGCAATTGGGTCTCCTACATGNCTAACTTTATCAATAGCAATAGCTGGTCTTTCTGGAGTATACATATCAGAACCATCTTTATTTTTTGCTTTAAAATTAGTAGGCATATCTTTTATACCTGCTTCTCTTAAATCTTTACCTAAAAAGATATTAATAACTCCTGATGATTTAAGGGCATCATCTATATCTAGACTTTTAATTAAACCGTTAGAAACATTAGACCTTAATACATACATATAAGTTTGATTTGTTAATGAAATATCGCCTGTATATAAACCTTTACCAGAAATAAACCTTATATCTTCGTCTCTAAGTACAGGTTGNCCAATTCCAAATTTATTCATTATTACCTCTTTAATTTCTATTTAACAGTCATTAATATATCATAAACTTTAAATAATTAAAATATTATATATAGAGTATCTTTATGCAGAAAAAAATTAAAATAGAGTTTTTAAATAATTTTATTATAGTTGAGCTTGATAATACTGATACCGCAAAAGAAATATGGGATGCCTGTCCCATAAAGTCGGTTACTAATACGTGGGGCAAAGAAATTTATTTTGAAACAGGTATTAAAGTTGTAAAAGAAAAGTCTGCAAAAGATATAATCAATTTAGGAGAAATTGCTTTTTGGGTTGAGGGTAGTTCCATTGCAATAGGTTTTGGTGCTACTCCTATATCCAAAGTAGATGAAATACGTTTAGTAACTAAAGCAAATATTATTGGAAAAACTAAATCAGATTTATCTATATTAGAAGTGGTTAATTCCGGAGAAATTGTTATAGTAGATCGTATTTATTAACTAAGGAATATATTATGACAAAAAAAGTGGATTTTTATTTTGATTATGGAAGCCCTGCTACCTATCTGGCATGGACGCAGATAGATAAAATAATAAAAAATGCAAATGCTGAACTTAATATGATTCCTATGTTGCTTGGAGGAGTCTTTAAAGAGACAGGAAATTCTTCACCAGCTTTTATTCCTGCTAAAAGTAAATGGATGAATAAAGATTTGAAAAAACACGCTGAAATTTATGGAGTTGATTATAACTCAAATAGTTTTTTTCCGATAAATACGCTAAACTTAATGCGCGGAGCTATTGCTGCTAGAAAAATGAATATTTTTGAAAAATATTCAGAAGCTATTTTTACTGGAATATGGGTAAAAGATGTAAATTTAGGAGATATTCCTATACTTCAGGACTATTTAAATAAAAATGGTATAGATACTAAAGAGTTATTTAGTTTAGTTCAGTCAGATGAAATTAAAACATCATTAATAAAAAATACCGCAGAAGCTGTTGAGAAAGGTGTTTTTGGTGCACCAACTTTTATAGTAAATAATGAATTGATATTCGGGCAAGATAGGTTAGAATTTTTAAAACTAGCATTAAAATAAAATATATTTTTTTTATGTATTGTAAATTTAGGTCAGTATAACTATTTATATAGGTATAATATTAATATGTAAGCTTAAGGAACAATAATGAATAGTGATTTTCAAAAAAAAGCAGATTTTAAAATTGGTGAAATTGTTAAGCACCGTTTATTTTCATTTAGAGGCGTTATATTTGATGTGGACCCTGAGTTTATGAATACTGAGGAATGGTATGCCTCTATACCCGCAGATATGAGACCAAAAAAAGACCAGCCATTTTATCATTTGTTTGCAGAAAGTGAGGAGGGCCCTTATATAGCTTATGTTTCTCAACAAAATTTATTAAAAGATGATAGTCAAGAGCCTTGTTTACATCCTCAGATAGATGTAATGTTCAATAATATAGGTGGTGATTATGTTCTAAAGAAAGAAAATATTCACTAGAAATTATCCGCTCTTATCCTTCATCCATGGTGCATCTGGAGAATTTGCGTCTCCTATATCTAAAGGCTTCTTGTTATCTTTATCTGAGCTTTTCCATCTTAATATATTTTTTTTTGTAATAATTTTGCCTATTAAATAGGCCAAAATTACACAAAATATAAGTATAAGAATTCCCATTATTGGATGATAGCTCATATTAATTCCTTAAGATTAATTATTACATTATAAGTTGAATGGAGGATAATTCAAGTGTTTAGGAGATAAAGTGAATACTTCATATCCAGACGAAGTAACACAAAGAGTATGTTCAAATTGAGCAGATAAAGTTTTATCTTTGGTCACAGCTGTCCAACCATCAGAAAGAATTTTTACATCAAATTTACCAATATTTATCATTGGTTCAATAGTAAAAAACATACCTTCTTTTAATATAATCCCTTCATTTTTTTTTCCATAATGTAAAACACTAGGACTGTCATGAAAAACTCTTCCAATACCATGACCACAAAAATCTCTAACTACAGAATACCCTTTTTTTTCAGAAAAACTTTGTATAGCATAACCTATATCTCCTAATGTTGCTCCAGGCTTGACTTGCTCTATACCTTTCCACATAGCTTCAAAAGTGTTTTCTACTAGTTTTATAGCTTTTATACCAGGCTTGCCCACCCANAACATTCTACTAGTGTCTCCATGCCATCCATCCAGAATCACAGTAATATCAATATTTAGAATATCGCCATTTAATAAAACTTTATCTCCAGGGATACCATGGCAAATTACGTGATTGATAGATGTACATATTGATTTTGGAAAACCTTTATAGTTTAATGGTGCTGGTATAGCTTTGTTTTTTATAATAAAGTCATAACATTTTTTATCAAGAAGTTCAGTTGTGATTCCAGGTTCAACATACGGAGTTATATAATCAAGTACTTCTGCTGCTAGTTTACCTGCTTTCCTCATAGAAACTATATTATTTTTATCATGAATCATTACGCCTGTTTCTTGATCTACATACATTTTTATTCCAATAAATTATCTATTAGTTAATAGTTGAATATTTTTTCCAATATTTATTGCATCACTACTTAAAATAGTATCCATACAAATAACTTCAACTCCTGCTTCAAGAGCATTATAAAACTCTTTAGCATATTCTTTATCTATATCCTCAGCAATTTTAAAATACTTGCAGTCATTCCTTTGAATTAAATAAAGCATTACAGCTCTAAGTCCAGATTTGGATACTAAAGATAATTCTCTTAAATGTTTAGCACCTCTTGTCGTAACTGCATCAGGAAACTCAGCAACTTCTAATTCTCTCGAAAGGTGAACGTTTTTTATTTCTACATAACAATCTTTTTTATTNTTATCTTGAAGAAGTATATCAATTTTAGAATTAGTACCGTATTTTACTTCTCTTTTTAAGTCATCATAATTGGTTAGTTCTTTAATTTTATTTTTTATAATGGCTTCTTGAATAATNTTATTTGGATTATGAGTGTTAATACCAATTATAGTTTTATCCTTTTGAACAAGTTCCCAACTCCATTTGAGTTTTCTTTTAGGGTTATCACTTTTTGATAACCAAGAGGTAACCCCTTCTTCAGTTACCCCTAGCATTGCACCAGTATTTGCACAATGTGCGGTAAC
Source organism: Alphaproteobacteria bacterium TMED109 (assembly GCA_002171375.1). GTDB lineage: Bacteria > Pseudomonadota > Alphaproteobacteria > TMED109 > TMED109 > TMED109. The sequence continues at coordinate 11,081 of NHFK01000002.1, read as the reverse complement.
TAATGATCCATCCTCTAAAATATGATCACTGAAGAATCTTTTATATCGCTTTATAAATTTAGCTTTGACAAGTTTACTAGAGAAATCCATATAATATATTATATGGCTAGAGAAAAAATGGTCTATAATTATTTAAATTTAAAGGGATATTATGAAAAATAATGATATAAAAAGTCTTTCTTCAGCATGTATTTTAGTTATTGGCAACGAAATTCTGTCAGGCAGAACAGAGGATAAAAATATTAATTTTATAGCTAAAAGATGTGATAAGATTGGTGTTAGTGTTAATGAGGTTAGAATTATTCCTGATGAGCCAAAAATTATAAAAGATACAGTGCTTACTTGTCATAAAATTTTTGATTATGTTTTTACTACAGGAGGTATAGGACCAACTCATGATGATATCACTACGGAGTGCATTGCTAGCGCTTTTAATCTTGATATAGAAATTAATGAAGAGGCGCTTAAAAGATTAAAACACCATTATAGAAAATTAAAAGTTGAACTAAATGAGTCAAGAATAAAAATGGCAAAAATTCCAAAGGGAGCATTATTGATTGATAACCCTGTTTCGTCTGCTCCAGGCTTCATCGTAAAAAATGTATATGTTTTACCAGGTGTACCTAAAATTTTACAAGCAATGTTTAATGGTTTAGAGGATAAAATTAAGGGAGTAACAAATATTATTTCTAAAAATATTATTGTTCATAGTCCTGAAGGAGAAATAGCAGATTTTTTAGAAATTATTCAAAATGATTATAAAAATGTAAGTATTGGNTCTTATCCTTATTTTAGGCCTCCAGAGGTTGGTACAAATATTGTATTAAGGTCAATAAATAAAACTTTAATTAATGAGGCTTCTATTGCAATTTGTGCAAAATTGAAGGAATATAAAATTCAGTTTGAAGATACATGAGAATTAACGGGAGGAAACTATGGGTAATACAAATTCAAATACAGTGCCAGAAAATTTAAAAAAGTTAGAAGCTTTATATGAAAAATTAGAAAGAGATCCAAATTTAGAAAAGGCATTTTTAACTGATAAGAAAAAATTTTTGGAAGATCACGGTTTTAATGAAGAAGAAGTAAATANCTTAATAAATGATCTACAAAAAGAAAGAATTGCTGAGTTATCATCAGTTCTTAAAGAACAAGAAGAAAAGTTAAGTTAGTACTTATTAAGAGCGTTCATAAATTTATAAAGCAGCTTCATAAATAGATACGGCATCCTTTAATTTTAATTCTCTTGGATTATTTACTAATAACCTCTCTTGTTTCATAGCATCTTCTGCTAATTTAGGAATGTCATTACTAGTAATACCTACGTCTTTTAGGCATTTAGGTATTTTCAAATCTGCTATTAATTCTTCTATTCCTATTATGAAATCATCAATTGTAATTTTTTTTCCAATTAGTTGTGGCAAACAATCTGCTGCAATTTCACAATACATATTTTCTGCTTTTAGACTATTAAATTGTAAAACCTTAGATAAAACTAATGAGTTAGATAAACCATGAGGAACATGAAATTTAGCACCAATTGGGTAAGCTAAAGCATGGACTGCAGCACATGGGGCATTAGCAAAAGCCATACCAGCTAACATGGAGCCTAATAACATATTTTCTCTAGCTACTCTATTTTTGGGCTCGTTTACTGCTATGNGTAAATTTGATCCTAATAGAGNGAGCGCTTTTTTTGCAAGAGAATCAGATATTGGATTTTTTTTAATTTTAGTTGTATAGGCTTCAATTGCGTGAACCATAGCATCTATTCCAGAATAAGCAGTAATGTCAGCAGGCAAACCCAGAGTTAAATCAGCATCTAAAATTGCATAATCAGCATAGAGTAAAGGGTCTACTATTCCCATTTTTTGTTCACTTTCAAGAGTAAAGATTGCTATTGGAGTCAACTCAGAGCCAGTTCCAGCTGTTGTTGGTATTTGTATAAGTGGAGACCTTTTATTAACTAATTTATTTACTCCATAACACTCAGAAATAGAAATTTTATTAATACTAAAATATGATACTGCCTTAGCAACATCCATAGAACTTCCGCCCCCAAATCCTATTACGCCATCAGCGCCAAAATCTTCAAATAAATTTACAGCATCAAAAATGTTATGTTCTGGAGGGTCTGCTAAAACATCCTTNTAGATACATGTTTGTATATTATTTTTTTCTAAAATTTTTTCTAATTTTTCAACTAAGCCTAATTGAAATAAGCCTTTATCAGTGACTATGATTGGTTTTTTAATATTCAGTCTATTACATACATCTGGTAAAATAGAAATCTTTCCTAGGCCGGATTCAATAGATGGAACTGTTTGAAAACTTATACTCATTTTTGCATTCTAGCATTAAAAGATANTATTTCTAGAAAAAAATATATATACGTAAATTTTTAAACCTTAAGTAAGTTAGTTATTTAAAAGCTATAGGCGAAGAGTATTATATTTTTCTATATCATCTAAAAAAGAAGAGTGGTCAAGACGCATAAGAAGAGAAGGAGACTTTAGAGCGCTATCAGGTGTGCGGTGGAGAATTCCTTTTTTCCCTCCTTTAAATATTGATACATCCCATGATTTTATATACATGCGCTTTTCAGCGTTTTTTAATATTTTATTATTTCCTTCGCCTCTATAATAAGCATTATAATCAGCATTATCGCTAGGAAGCCATTCAGTTCCTTGTCCAAAATAAGTAATGAGTAAACGCATTGGAACATTATCAATATGATATCTTGAACAACCGCGAGAAGTACCCAGAGAAAAACTTATATCAATACTCCCCATTATATCACAAAAAATAGAAGACATTTTTGCCATATCATTAATCCAATGATTATAATGAATACTATTTTTCAAACTAAAAGATATNTTCTCTTCTAAAATNTCTTTTATATCATTCACACTACTTTTTTTAAAAACATTTCCATTGATATTAAATGGTTTATTAATTATTTTTTTAAAAAAATCATTAGACCCCTTTGGCGCATTTCTCTCTGAAATAGTTAAGTATGATTTAGTTTTAGAGGTAGTAAGAATATTATCTAGATCAATTTTTTCAACAAAAGACATAATTTGTACCTCTATACTATTAAATTATTAAAAAATATAATGTTTTAAAATTGGCTATAATAATAATAGCAATAATGCAATAATATTGCATTAAAGTAAATTATAACTTTTGTTTATATGAATATTCTAGGAGCAATAAAGGCAAAAAATAATCCTGTAAGNAATATAATTAAGGAAAATATATAAATATATATGCTTAATTTTCTTAATTTATTGCATAACTTTGCTGCCATTGGGTCAATAGGACAAGGAGCATTTCTATTAACCCATAACATATAACCACTTATGGTTATAAGTAATCCTGCAATACTAAATACGTAAATTTTATATTTAGATAAAAATAGTAGTTGAGGAAAATTAGTTATCAAGCCTGCGAGAACTGCACCAGCTCCAAGACTTACGAGAAGAGCAGGTAAAGCACAGCAAATTAGAGTANCAAAACTGGAAAACAAGCTTATTAATGGAAGTGTAATATTTTTACGGTATACNCCTTTCATTTTAAAGTTTTTTTCTATCGATAGTNTGAATATTATATCCTGCATTAAGGAATAATTCTTCTATTATAGTATTTTCTATGTCTTTTTCACTTTTTAATGAAATAATAACATTTTGATCATCTAAGTTAACAGTTATTCCTGCAACTTCTTCTCTTTTCATAAAGACTTTCTCTATAGCTTGAGCACAAAAATCACAGACCATACCTTCAACAGCTACTGTCATTAAAGTTCCATTAGGATCTATAGAACCTGCTTGAATTTCAATTTGATTGCTTTCCATATGATCATGATTTGAATGATCTTGTTCATTTGCTAAAGAAAATGTACTAATAAAAAGTAAAATGCTTAATGATAGTATATTTATTTTTTTCATATAATTCTCCTTTATTTTAAAATCTAACAGTCCAATTAAATAAGACTTTAGTTTTATTGTTAGCTCCTATTTCTACTAAATGTGTTTTATAAAAAAATCTAAGTAAGGGGGTATAAGTTAGTGCGTTAGTAGCTTCTGGATTATGATCTNTCTTAAACATCAACCANGTATGTAAATCTCCATAATTTCCAATATAAGGGGCAATNCCAATCTGTGCTTTTTGAGAAAAATAATTATTAATTTTTCCTGAGTGAAAATACCTATTTTCATATGAAATAAAATATCTTCTCGTTTCCCAGTCGGTTGAAATACCTAAATACCCCGTGTATTTTTTCTTTGATTCATAATTGCCAAAATCTGTGTATAAAACTCCTATACCTTTTTTAGTATAAAAATTAGCTTGTGANTGCCTTCTATTCCATCTTTTAATTAAATGATTATAATGAANTGCATGAACACTATACTCTTTTGCTTTAGAATATTCTGNTCTATAGCCNAGAGAATATCTAAATGTTGGAGAANAATGAATGTGCATAGTATTGACTTCACTATTATTTTTGGTCATCCAAGTCCAACCTTCTGGGTAAGATACAGGGCGGGCAAAAGAAATATTGCTAAATATTATTATAAAAAGAAATGTTANTTTTATNAGCATTTTTACCTTTACTTATTTTATAAACTACTTATNTATAAGCTATACCCTAACGTTAAGGTCAAGCATATTTAGGAGTAANAAATGAAAATAGGTGANGTTGCTTTAATAGCTGGTNTNACTAATAGAGCTATAAGACATTATGAAGAACTTAATCTAATAAAATCTAGAAGGTTATCTAATAATTATAGGGAATATAGTAAGGAGGATTTAGATAAAGTAAAGTTTATTTCTAGGGCAAGAAAACTTGGTTTTTCAATAGATGAATGTTCTTCATTAATTAGTTTATTTGATAATCAAAGAAGAAAAAGTGTTGAGGTAAGAAAAATTGCTATTATAAAAAATGATGAACTTAAGAGACAAATACAAGAACTGAAAGATTTGCAGAAATCATTAGAATGGCTAATTAAAAAATGTCCCGGAAATGATAAACCTAATTGTCCAATTATAGATGAGTTAGCTAGTTAATATCTGAGATTTTTGTGATGGTGCCCTCAGCAGGACTTGAACCTGCACGCCAAAAGAGGCCACGGATTTTAAGTCCGTTATGTCTACCAATTCCATCATGAGGGCTTAGTTTTTATATTTCTTTCCTATTAAAATGGTTGCTCCTATAGAAGAAGTTTTTTCAGAATGTAATTGTTTTGCGTCTACAGCTAAAAAATTTCCCGGCTTTAAAACATGTTTTTTATTATTGCAATGTAAAATAAATTTACCTTTTACCACGCAAGCATATGCATCAAAATCATGTGTATGAAAATCAGTATTTAAATTTGGCTCTATTTCTTTTAGACTAATATCTGAATATCCTGCATTAGTTATCTTTTTTATTTCTTCAGCATATTGATCTTCAATAATTTTTTCCATAANTGCCTCAATTTTTAACTTTTTTTATATTAACTTCTAAATAATGGTGCCGCAAGTAGGAGTTGAACCCACGACCTGATGATTACAAATCAACTGCTCTACCAACTGAGCTATTGCGGCATTATAAAAAATTAATACATAACAATTCAAAATAATATAATCCTTTTATAGAAAAACTATAAAAATACAAGATGCATATGATTTTTTTTACGATCTATTCATTTCATAAAGGCTTATTGCTAATGCTACTGAAACATTAAGACTTTCTATAGAATTTTTAATATTAATTTTGGCTGTAATATCACAGTTATCTTTTACAAGACTTCTTATNCCCTTACTTTCACTTCCCATTACAATAGCTACATTTTCTGAAAATATTTTTGTACTTTCATTAATTTCCTTAAGCGTCTTGATTGCTTTTGCTTCCAAACCCACAGTCCAAAAATTATTTTGTTTTAATAATTTTATAGTTTGAACCAAGTTACTTACCCTAAATAAGGGCATTATTTCTAATGTGCCAGCAGCTGCTTTACTTAAAGCAGANTTTTCATTAGGAGAATTTTTATCTAATATAATTATTCCAGAAGCATTAAATGCTGCAGCTGATCTTATAATTGCACCCACATTTTGAGAATCATTAATTTGGTCTAAGATAATAAATATTTTNTTTTTATTTTTATTTTGATTTAAATAGTTATTTAAATTCTTTTTTTCTAATGGTTTAGTTAATAGAGCTAATCCTTGGTGGATATTATTATTAGTTAATTTAGAAATTTCTGTTCTAGACATTATTTCTGGTTCTAATTTAATATTATTAGTTTGAATTTTTTCATAATTTTCTGCAGTTATACACAAACGATAATTTATTCTNTCTGGATTATTTAAAGCTCCTACCACAGCATGCTTACCAATAATCCAGTAACTTAATATTTTTGATTTATTTATATTCATATGTTTTTGTATCATATATTTGACTTAATTATGCCATTTTTTTAGAGTGATCTACTGATTTAATTTTTAAGTATAGAAAAAATAATTACTGTATAAGTTATAAAAAGTACTATTATTTTTTAAATATAAATATTACATTAGTATGTATAAATTAAAATCTTACTTAGGGGGAAAAATGAAATTATTTAAATTAATTGTGATACTGATGTTTTTTNCAGTATCANTTTCATATGCTGATCATCATGAGGGTAAAGATTCCTATATGATGAAGGCATTGGAAAGTACTGGGCAACATGGTATTTTAATTTCAGCGATTAAAACAGCTGGCCTTGAAAAACTTTTTAATAAAGAAAGCAAAGTGCCAAGGACATTATATGCTCCAAATGATAATGCATTTAGCAAACTACCAAAAGCNTTGAGCGATGAGTTTTTCGTAAAGAATAANACAAAAGCTCTTAGAAANCTTTTATTAAATCATGTGTTTGCTGGAACACATTCATCAGATAATGTAAAATCTACAGGTACACTTACAGTAAATCTAGATGGAAAAATATTAAAAATTTATCAAGGCGATGATNTATATGTAAAAGATATGGTGATTACTGAAAAAGATCTAAATGTAGATAATGGAATTATTCACTCTATAGAGTGCGTTATGTTTGTTCAACCAAGTGTAGAAGACAAAAGACTTGATCTTGAGACACGAAATAAATATTCAATTACGTCATGCTGTATGAGGACTGATTTAGAAGTAGATATGTTTTTGTCTGACGTTAAGTAAATTATTTCAGGATAGTATTTTACTGTCCTGATTCAATTTTAATATATTGTTTTTTGATTGTAGTAAAAAAAAATGTTCTGCATCAATAACTACTAGTGGCTTCTTTTGATTTATTTTTATGACTACCATAGGTTCGAGATTNTTAGAATTATTTACNGCTTGTTCATAAGCATCCCATAAGTATTTCATTTTTTCTTGNTTTTTGCATTCTATGGANTAAGGAACTAATTCTTTTGCTCTTTTTGATAATTGAACATCTTCTCCTTTTCTTCCCATTCTAATAGATTTTACATCATTATCTGTTAATTTAGAATGATATTTCAAAATAAGACTACATACATACTTTTGAAGTCTTTTGCCCTTAGCTTTTCTTGTTGCAGTATTCATCATTACTCCATTTTATTTTAATTAACCAATTTATTAAAATATAATAAATTAACTTTTTATATAATTGAAATATAAAACGTATTTGTTATGCTAGTACTCTATTTAATTTCTAGAAAGTTTTTAATATGGACTTTAATTTAAATGAACAACAGAGAGCATTGAAAGAAACTGCGAAAAAATTTGCAGAAAAAGAACTTTTTGATGTAGCAAAAGAAATAGAAGAGAACGATAGTCCTCCTAGTAGGGAAATATTAAAAAGGTTTGCAGATTTAGGGTTTTTAGGAGTCAACTTGCCAGAAGAATATGGAGGTGCAGGTCTTAGTCATTTTGAAGCGGTTTTAGTCCTTGAGGAAATAGCAAAAATATCCATAGCAGTTGCTTTCCCAATATTTGAATCTAGTTTTGGTCCTGCGTTAGCTATTTCTAGCTTTGCATCAAGTAGTCTTAAGAAAGAAGTTCTCCCAAAAGTTTGTTCAGGAGATATGGTGATAGCAGTTTCAATGTCTGAGCCAAATGCAGGTTCTGCTTTAACAGATCTAACTACTAACGCTAATATTCTTGAGGACAAAGTAATTTTAAACGGTCAGAAAAGGTGGTGTTCTGGTGCAGGTCATGCTGATGCTTATGTTGTTTATAGCCGCATGTCTGAGGAAAAAGGAGCAAAAGGAATAGGAGCTGTATTATTAGAGAAAAATTCAAAAGGTTTCTCATTTGGTAAGCCAGAGCAGCATATGGGATTTAGAGGGGTACCAAGTGCGGATATGTATTTTGATAATGTAGAAATTCCNCTAAAAAATATAATTGTACCTGCTGGTGGTTTTAAAAAATTAATGGAAGCTTTTGACTTAGAACGATGTGGTAATACTACAATGAGCCTTTCTTGTGCTCAATCTGCCTATAATTATGTAATAAAATATATTCAAGAGAGAAAACAGTTTGGAAAAGCCATTATAGATTTTCAAGCAGTACAGATTCAATTAGCAGAAATTAAAATGAAGTTAGATGCTTCTAGATTATTACTATATCGAGCAGTTGTAAATGCTGATAAAGAATTACCATCTATTGCAGAAAGTTCTATTGCTAAGTGTTTTGCAAATGAAATAGCGAGAGAGGTGACTGGTAAATGTGTGCAATTAATGGGAGGGTATGGATATTCTAAAGAGTTTCCCATAGAACAAAAAATGAGAGATGCCTGGGGATGGGGAATAGCAGGTGGATCAATTGATATTCAGAAAACTAATATNGCATCAGCATTAATTGGTAGACGTTTTAATCAGAGAAATTAAGTTAAAAGGAATATTCACTATGACAGAAAGTTTGCCTTTAGAAGGACTTAGAGTTTTAGATTTGACTACAGTTATAATGGGACCATTCACAACCCAAGTATTAGGCGATTTTGGTGCAGATATTATAAAGGTTGAAGATCCAAATGGAGATATGACTAGAGACATTGGACCCAGTAGGTCAGATAAAATGTCATCAATGTTCCTTGGGGTTAATAGGAATAAAAGAAGTATAGTATTGAATCTTAAAAAACCTTCTGCAAAAAAAGCCCTATGGAAGTTGATAGANGGAGCGGATGTAATAGTTCATAATATTCGTCCTCAAAAAATTGCTTTATTAGGTTTTGGGCCTGATGCTGTTCTCGAAAAAAAACCAGAAATAATATATGTAGGTCTTCATGGGTATAGAGAGGATGGTCCTTATGGAGGACAGCCAGCATTTGACGATGTAATACAAGGACAATCTGGAATAGCAGGTACCTTTAATGCAAGAGATGGAGAACCTCATATAGTTCCAACAGTAATGGCAGATAAAAGTATAGGCCTTTTAGCAAGTACTGGCCTATTAGCAGCATATATAAAAAAACTAAAAACCGGTGTAGGAAGTTACTTAGAGGTTTCTATGTTTGAAGGTATGGTTGGATATACACTTATTGAACATCATTTCGGAGAAACTTTTATTCCTTCTTTAGGGCCAATTGGTTATCCTAGGGCACTTTCAGAGCATAGAAAACCTTATAAATCTGAAGATGGTTATATTTCTATTTTGCCATATACTAATCAACAATGGATTAATTTTTTTACTATTATTGGTAGGGAAGAGTTAATTGAAGATGAGCGTTTTTCATCTATTAAAGCAAGATCCAAAGATATTAATACTTTATACAATTTAGTTAGAAAAAGTGTAGTTAAGAAAACTAATAAAGAATGGATTGAAGTTCTCAAGAAGGCTGAAATACCATTTGGTGTAGTTAATAGTCTTGAAGATTTGAAAGATGACCCTCAATTAAAATCCTTAGATTTTTTTAGAGAATATAATCATCCNACTGAGGGAAAATTAGAAATTCCAGACTCAGCATTTAGATATAATAGACATTCTTTGCCAGTAAGAAGACATCAACCAAAATTAGGTGAGCAGTCAGAGGAAATATTAAAAGAAGCTGGATTTAATAGTGATGAAATTTCTAAAATTATTGATNGNTAATTANAAATAAAGTTTATATGTAAAATTTATATATAATTAAAATAGATGCTAGTTAAATTAGTGTTTAGTCTNAGAAGATTAAAGAGGTATNTAAAATGNATGATANAGTTAAAAACCTTTATCCAAGTCAGTATAAAAAAATAAAAGAACTTGGTTATGAAACTATTGAAATCAGAANTTTAGAATCTAANTTGGAACTAGAAAATCATATGCATCCCTTTACTGCTTGCATGTATATTNTAGAAGGAGANGTTCAATTAGAGGATTCAACAAANAAAGAACATAATTTAAAACCAGGAGATTTTATAGCAGTTAATAGTAATGATATGCATAAGGAAAAGACTTTTTCTAGAGGTGCTAAAGTTATATATGGAAAAAAATTTGATCAAAGCCGTAAGAATATTGTTAATCAAGTTAATGCTAGTTTAAATGATTTATATTTGGGTGATAATAATAAATTTATTGCCTATATTACAAAATCACCTGTTTCTTATATTTTATATCTTACATTATATAAACAGTATTATTCAGAAATATGGCATTCTCAAGAAGAGATAATAAATTTAGTTCCAAGAATATATGGAAGTAGAAGCACTATTATTAATCTTATTAACGAAGGTATAGAGGCAGAATATATTTTAAAAAGAATAACTTCATCTGATAGAAGGTCAGTCTATTATGAGCTTGGTTTAGAGTTTTATAAAATTCTTGATAAGTGGGTTATTGAAAGAAAAATTTAATCAAAATAATTAATTAAGATCATTACTACAATAGAAAAAACTTTTTTTAAAATACATTTATTATCTAATTCCAATCATTTTTTTTATTAAAAAATAATTTGATTGATTATCATTTTTCAATTAAACAAAATCTTTATTAAGTTCTAAAATATAGAATAGAAATATATATTTAAGTTTTAGAGGAGGGATGGCCGAGTGGTTAAAGGCAGCAGACTGTAAATCTGCCCTCTTATGAGTACGAAGGTTCGAATCCTTCTCCCTCCACCATT
>NHFK01000001.1 GCA_002171375.1 Alphaproteobacteria bacterium TMED109 | reverse complement strand
TAAATATTGCATTTCTTCCAAGACATGGAAAAAGCAATAATCTACTTCCATCTAATATAAATTATAGAGCTAATATTGATTGTTTAAAATCACTAGGGGTCACAGATATAATATCATTATCTGCGGTTGGAAGCCTAAAAGAATCTATAAAACCAGGAGACTTTGTTATTATAGATCAGTTTATTGATAGAACATTTGCAAGAATAAAAACTTTTTTTAATGATGGAATAGTTGCACATGTATCAATGGCAAAACCTACATCCAAACATCTAAGTAAAATTATATTTGAGTCAGCTCCTGATAATATTAATATTCTGAATGGTGGAACATATATTGCAATGGAAGGACCTCAGTTTTCAACATTAGCAGAGTCTAATCTATACAGGTCTTGGAACTGTGATGTTATAGGCATGACTAATATGCCAGAAGCAAAACTAGCCAGAGAAGCTGAAATAGCCTATGCTACTATAGCTATGGTAACAGATTATGATTGTTGGCATCCTGATCATGATGCAGTTACCGTAGATAGTATTATTAAAGTACTTAATACTAATTCCTTAAATGCTAAAAATTTACTAAAAAGTATTATAAAAAATATTGAAAAAACAGAGTGGAACTGGAATGATCCAGCATATAGTGCTCTTGACTATGCTTTAATTACTCCTGAAGAGGCAAGACCTCAACATGCTAAATTAAAGTTACAAAATCTTCTAAAAAGGTTTAATTAACCTTTAATTTTTTTCCAAATTTTTCTATAGGAAAGAAATAAAACACTTGTCATAAAAACTAAGAAAAGAAACACTCTAAATCCCATAGATTTTCTATCATTAAGCTCTGGTTGTCCAGTCCATGTTAGAAATGAAACTAAATCTATAATTTCTTGTTCCATAGTAGCTTCTGTACCATCAGCATATTCTACATCGTCACCATATAGTGGTTGTGGCATAGCTATAACATTTCCTGGATAGGCTATATTATAGTATCCATTTGACAATTCTTTATCCTCTGGTGGATCTTCATATCCTTTTAAAAGGCTATAAAAATAGCTGGCACCCCCTGCCCTTGCTTTTATTATTAAAGATAAGTCTGGAGGAATAGCACCATTATTCATAGCTTTAGCTTGATTATCATTTTGATATGGACTAACAAACTTGTCCGATGGTATAGCAGACCGCATATTTACTTCACCATCAGAGTCTGGTTCAGCTGTAACTTCAAATTGTGAAGCAAACTCCTTTACTTGGTCATTTGAAAAGCCAATATCTAATAGATTTCTATATGAAACATGTTCTAAACTATGACATCCAGCACAAATTTCATTATAAACCTGTAATCCTCTTCTAGCCGATGCTTTATCAATTACTCCAAAAATACCATCAAATGAAAATTTCATTTTTGTAATGTTACCATCTGGTCCAGCGGCAAAAAGATTAGATAAAAATAAGTTTATCAAAATGAAAGATATAAAAAATATTTTAGGAATTTTATAATAATTTTTCATAGCTATGTTCCATCTTTAATAGGTTTTTTTAGTACAGCTTCCGATATACTATTTGGAAGAGGTTTGGGAGTTTCTATTATTCCAATAATTGGCATAAAAATAATAAAATGAGCAAAATAATATATTGTTGCTAATCTTCCTATAAGGATAAAATGTCCTTCAGCTGGACTTCCGCCTACCCACGTTAAAATAATTACATCTATTAATAAAAACCAAAAGAATTTTTTATAAATGGGACGAAATGTTGCAGACCTAACTTTAGAAGTATCTAGCCAAGGAAGAGCAAATAGAATTAAGATGGCACTAATCATAGCAATTACACCACCAAGTTTGTCCGGTACGGCTCTAAGTATTGCGTAAAAAGGCAAAAAGTACCACTCCGGTACAATATGGGCTGGAGTTTTTAAAGGGTCAGCAGGTATATAGTTATCAGGATGACCCAAATAGTCAGGCGCATAAAATACTACCGCTGCAAATATAGTTAGTACAAAGCTTAATCCAAATAAATCTTTTATAGTGTAATAAGGGTGAAAAGGTATAGAATCTTGAGGCCCTTTTCTATCTATTCCTAAAGGATTATTAGAGCCATGTGTATGAAGAGCTACAATATGTAAAATAACTACCCCAACAATTAAAAATGGGAATAAATAATGCAATGCAAAAAAACGGTTTAAAAGAGCGTTATCAACTGCAAAGCCTCCCCAAAGCCATTCTACTACCGCAGTTCCAACAATAGGTACAGCAGAGAATAAATTAGTTATTACTGTTGCACCCCAAAAACTCATTTGTCCCCAAGGTAGAACATAGCCCATGAAAGCTGTAGCCATCATAAGTAATAATATAGTTAAACCTAACCACCATAATACCTCTCTTGGTGATTTATAAGAACCGTAATACAAACCTCTAAAAATATGAATATATACTACTATAAAGAAAAAAGATGCTCCATTCATATGGATATATCTTATTAACCATCCGTAATTAACATCTCTCATAATATGCTCTATACTAGCGAACGCTCCTTCAACACTTGGCGTATAGTGCATAGCAAGAACAATACCAGTAATAATTTGTATCAATAAAAATATTCCTGCTAAAGAACCAAAATTCCACCAGTAGTTTAAATTTTTAGGCGTAGGGTAATCGACAAGGGTATGCTGCAAAGTACTAAAAATTGGAAGTCTGTAATCTATCCAGCCAATAATACCTTTTCCATTTTTAATATTACTCATAAAAAAAGCCTTTCATCTAATTATCCTATTTTAATAGTAGTTTCATTTAAAAAAACATAGGGTGGAATTTCTAAATTTGTAGGCGCTGGGCCCTTTCTAATTCTTCCAGAAGTATCATAATGAGAACCGTGACAAGGACAAAACCAACCTCCATACTCACCTTGCTGACCTAATGGAACACAGCCAAGATGTGTGCATACTCCTACCATTACTAAATAATTTGAATTTTTAACTCTTTCTTCGTCTAACTGAGGATCTTTAAGTGTATTTAGATCTATATCTCTAGCTTCAGAAATTTCTTCTTCTGTTCTTCGTCTTATGAATAGTGGCTTACCTCTCCATAAAACACTTATTGATTGCCCAGGTTGAAGTGGTTCTAAGTCTACTTCAACACTAGCTAGAGCCAACACATCTGCAGATGGATTCATTTGATCTATTAGCGGCCAAGCTACTGCTGCAGCTCCTGTAGCAACAGTCACACCAGAAGTTATATGTATAAAATCTCTTCTACTTTTCTTGTCGTCATTTGAATTATTTTCCAATTTATTTACCTCTTTAATAAAAAATAAAATAATATTTATCTATAGTTTTGAAAGAACTCTCGTTTATAATTTTGACATTTTTATAAATTAAATTAAGTTAACTACTTACTATAGATTAAAATATTATTAGACAAGCTTTTTTCAAGCTAAATTTTAATTTAGTTAAGGATACAAATTTAATTTATAAAAAATGGCCTTATGAATAAAAATAATAATAATTATGATAAATATAAATTTATTGAAAAAAATTTTTATAATCTTAGAAATCAAATTTGTTCAGAATTTGAAGCCATNGAGAATAACTCNAAAGCAAACCATAATATTAATTTAAAACCAGGAAAATTTAAAAGAAAGAAATGGAAAAGAAAGGCAGATAAAGGATATTCATCTGGTGGAGGAGGTGAAATGTCTATTATGTATGGAAAAGTTTTTGAAAAAGTAGGTGTAAATATTTCAACCGTGATGGGTTCTTTTACAGAAGAAATGAAAAATAAAATTCCTGGAGCAAAAAATAACTCTAATTTTTATGCAACTGGTATTTCTTTAGTTGCTCATATGCATTCTCCTTTTATACCTGCAGCACATTTTAATACAAGATTCATAAGAACTACAAAGAATTGGTTTGGAGGTGGAGCTGATCTAACTCCTACTTATATTAATAGATCAAAAAATATTAGCAAAATATTTCATTCAAATTTAAAGAACACATGTAATAAATATGACTCCTCATTCTACCCTAAGTATAAAAAGTGGTGTGATGAATACTTTTACTTGCCTCATAGAAAAGAAAAAAGAGGACTAGGAGGTATATTTTTTGATTATTTAGATAGTAATTTTGATAGTGACTTTGAATTTGTAAAAGATATAGGACAAACTTTTTTAAGAACTTACTCTAAAATAGTTTCAGAAAGAATTAATAAAGCTTGGACAGAAAAACAAAAAATTGACCAATTATATAAAAGAGGCCGTTATGTGGAGTTTAATTTGCTGTATGATAGAGGTACTGCATTTGGATTAAAGACAGAAGGTAATATTGATGCAATATTTATGTCATTGCCACCTTCAGTATCTTGGAAATAAATATAAATTATATTATGTTTTACTTACTTTTGACTTTATCTAAACATTCACTTTGAGTAGGTTTACAGTTTTTATTAATCCACCAATCTCTAATTTTAGATAATGTATCCCCTATTTCTTTTCCCTCTTTTAAACCAATTTTTAATAAATCTTTTCCAGAAACTGGAAAATCTGGAGGTGGATTATTTAAATAAAATGCTAAATCATTTTTTATTGAATTATTTTTTATCAATAAAATATCTTTTAAATCCTTTACATCTGTCTCTCCAAAATCAAGCCAAAGCTTAATTACTGAAGCTTGAGTCATTTTTTCTTTACCTGTCAACCAATTAACATTTCTGAATAATAATCTTTTATCTAAATTTGATAATTTAAACTTTTTTATCATTACCGATAATATTGTAGTTTTATTAGATTCTTTTTGAGTTAATAATGCAATTACAAAAGATATATAAAAAATAAAAGGATAATTTGTTCTGTTACTATAGTCCTTTAGTTTTAATAAAATTTTTTTCAAAACATTGTTATTTAATTTATAATTATCAATAGANGCTANTCTAAATAGATTCATCAATATTTTATTTTTATTCATTTTNTCTATAATNATAATAGAATTATCACTTATCAAAATTTTATTAAATTCCATTAAAACTCTTTCAGATGACAAAATATTTAAATTTTNTGCATATTTAATACATGCATCTAAAGACTTTTTGTCTATATTGACTAAAAATTTTGATAAGAATCTAAAATATCTAAGTATTCTCAAATAATCTTCTTTTATTCTTTTACCAGGACTTCCTATAAATTTTAATTTTTTATTTTCTAAATCTCGAAAACCTTCGCCAGTTACATCTAATATTGTACCATATTCATCAGCATATAATGCATTTACCGTAAAATCTCTTCTGTTTGCATCATCTTCCCAAGTTCCTCCAAATACTACTTCAGCATGTCTTCCATCAGTAAGAATGTCTTTTCTTAAACTAGTAATTTCATAAGACTTATTATCACTATATACAGTTATAGTTCCGTATTCTATGCCTGTTGGTTTAACATTAAAACCGGAATCTAATAAGGCTTGCATAGCTTCCTTTGGTAATAATTTAGTTGCAAAATCAATATCTTTAACNGGTTCTTCATTTAACCAATCTCTTACAGCCCCTCCAACTATCATAGTTTTATCAGAGCCTCCTAATACTTTTAAAATATTATAAGGAGTTCCCGTTGACCATGGAGTTTCTCTATTCAGATTAACGCTCAACATGGCCAGGTTCTATTCCCTCTTCAGTTAATTTTGGAGGAATATATTTACCACCTGGCTCTTCACCAAATTGGATAAATCTAAATAGAGTTAAGACTATTCCAAATGCTATTATAGAAATAATAATAAAAATGAACCATGGAGCTTTTTGAGGCTTATTTTCTTTATTGCCTCTTCTCGTAAGTAAGAACCAAAGTAAAAGTAAAATTAAAAAAATAATAATTGGTAAGAATCTGATAATAAATACACTCATTTAATTTTTCCTTTTTATATTTTTCATTCTAATATAGTTTCATTATTTCGCAAAAATTAACTATCATTCTTGCTGTAGAGCCCCATATTTTTTTATTTTTCCAATCGTATTGATAGTAAGAGTAATGCTTACCCTTATACTCTGCATTTTTTCTTTTTAGATTATTTTTATCTAAAAAAAACTCAAAAGGAACTTCAAAAAGATCTGCAACCTCTGATTCTTGTATTGAAGGAATATAATTACTATTGATTAATGCTATTATTGGCGTAACTTTATAATTTGTACCAGTTATACACTGATCTATTTGTCCTAGTATTTTTATTTGGCTATTTTTTATACCAACTTCTTCAAATGCTTCTCTTTTTGCACAATCAATTATATTTTTGTCTTTTTTGTCTAATTTTCCTCCTGGAAAACAGACTTGTCCAGGGTGCGATGCAACATCTTTAGATCTAGTAGTTAAAATTACATTTACCTTTTTATTTTTTTCTATTAGAGGAAATAAAATAGCAGCAATTTTATATTTTTTATCCTCAACTTTTATATTTAAATTTTTATTACTTGCCGTCATATCATTTACAAATGATTTTTTTCTGGAAGTAAGTTCTTTCTCTATATTTAAGTAAAATTTATTCAAAATTAAAATCCATCTATAAATATTTTTTTCTAGAAGAAGACTGGTCTAAAATAAAAAAATCTTTTCCACTATATACACCATTATACATTATATTTTTAATATTTTTTATATCTAACAATTCCATTAACTGATAATAAACAGGCCTAGATATTTTTGCTATCAAACCTTTTTTTACTAAAACATATGGTATTAATTCATCCTTATTTTTCTTTTTTTCAAGCCATATAGGGTTTTTAATTCCAACTGTTAAAATATTATCTACATTAGTCGTAAAATATATATATTTTAAACTACCTTCACTTTTNACAAACATTTCTTTAACAATATAGGGGACATCAATTACTTCAACTAACACATCTTCTATAGGGGTTCTTAAATGAAAAGTATTATCATCATCCCTAACTAAAATTGTAGAAAAAAGTTTTACCATAGCATGCCGAGTGATTTTTGATCCTTTATAATACCAATCACCATGCTCATTTATTAAAAAAGGCGCCTTAATCATAATCTATATGTAACTAAATCTCATAAAAAAATCTATAATACATAATTTTAATTTAATTTCATCTAAAACTATGCTAACAACCGTATACTTAGATCAATCTATTTACATATTTTAAATTAGGATAGGACATTATGGCAAAAAGTGCATCTAAAGAAATCAAAGCTATAGAAAAACTTAATAGCGACCTTGCTAAAGTAAGAAGTCATGTTAAAGAAATTATTTTTGGNCAAGATGAAGTTATNGATAAAATTATAATNACTTTNTTATCNGGNGGACANACTCTTCTNGTAGGTTTNCCNGGTTTAGCAAAAACTAGATTAGTTAGAAGTCTAGGAACGATAATGGGCTTATCAAGAAAGAGAATTCAATTTACACCTGACCTTATGCCGACTGATATTTTAGGTT
The DNA here is from genome assembly GCA_002171375.1 of Alphaproteobacteria bacterium TMED109. Taxonomy (GTDB): domain Bacteria; phylum Pseudomonadota; class Alphaproteobacteria; order TMED109; family TMED109; genus TMED109. The sequence goes on along the minus strand of NHFK01000001.1, from coordinate 31,586 downwards.
CGGAAATTTTAGAAGAATCTTCTAGAGGTAAAAGAAGTTTTAAATTTTTAGAAGGACCTGTTTTCTCTCAATTTCTGTTAGCTGATGAAATTAATAGAGCTAGTCCTAGAACTCAATCTGCACTTTTACAAGCAATGCAAGAAAGAAGAGTAACTATAGCTGGTAAAAATTATGATTTACCAGAACCTTTTCACGTTTTAGCTACACAAAATCCTATAGAGCAGGAAGGAACTTATCCTTTACCTGAAGCACAGTTAGATAGATTTTTAATGCAAGTAAATATTACTTATGCCGATAAAGATGCAGAAAAACAAATGTTGATAGCTACTACTGGAGTCGAAGAGCTAGAGCCTAAAAAATTACTAACTGCAAAACAACTAATATCTGCACAAAAGCTTATTAGATCTATTCCGGTTGGAGAACAAGTAATAGAGGCTATATTAACATTAGTTACAAATGCGAGACCTGAAACATCAAAATTAAAGACAATTAAAAATAGTTTAGCTTGGGGTCCTGGACCAAGATCAAGCCAAGCTATGATGATTGCTTGCCGATCTAGAGCTGTTCTTCAGGGGAGATTATCTCCTTCAATTGATGACGTTAAAGCTTTAGCTGANCCTATTTTAAAGCANAGAATGAATCTTAATTATTCTGCTAGAGCTGATGGNAATTCTCTTNATAAAATTATAGATGAATTAACTAAAAATTTAAAATAAGCAAGTATTAAAAATATGCGATTAAAAGCCGAAGAATTATCAAGTCAAATTTCAACCCTTTATATTAAAGCCGATAGAATAGCCAATACTATTTGGGAAGGCATGCATAGCAGAAATAAAGACGGAGTAGGTGATAATTTCTGGCAATTCAGAAAATACGAATATGGAGATCCTGCACACTTAATTGATTGGAAAAAAACTGCAAAATCAAATGAAACTTTTATTCAAGAAAAAGAATCTCAAACTTTACAAAATTTTGTTATCTGGAGAGACACCTCTCAATCTATGAATTTTAGCTCTGCAAAGAATATAGATACAAAACTTTTTAGGGCAAATTTATTAACACTCGTACTAACTATGATTTTATCAAAATCTGGAGAAAATATAGTCTTAAATGGTACAGATTCAAAGTTGTTAAAAGGAAGTGAAGCAGTTAGTTTTATATCTAATCATATTAATAAGCAAATTAACAATAAATATATATCTGCTCCCAATATAGATGAGATTAAAAATAACTCTCATGTAATTCTGATAGGAGATTTTTTAAATAATTTGGCAGACACAAAAAAAGTAATCAAACAATTATCAGATAGAGGTATAAATGGTATAATTATTCATATAGTAGATCCAGCTGAAAAGTCATTCCCTTATAAAGGGAGAATAAACTTTAATGGTTTAGAAGAAGAACAAAACATCCTTATAGGTAAAGCAGAGTCAGTAAGAAGCCATTATAAAAAAGCTATAAATCTTCATTTTGAAAATTTAGAAAAATTAGCAATTTCTTATTCTTGGAAATACTTCTTAGCACCTTCTGATATTGAAGCAAATATTTCATTATTTAATATATGTAATACATTAGCTAATTTTAATAAAATTGAATTGGAATCTTAACTGTGTCTTTATTAAGTGCATTATCTTTTGGAAATCCAATAGCACTATGGGGATTACTATCAATACCTGGCATATGGATATTATTAAAAATATATCCTCCTGTTCCTAAAACTATCTTTTTTCCTGCTTTAAGGTTTTTAAATAATATTAGAAATGAAGAGGAAACCGCTGGAAATACTCCGCTATGGCTCTTACTATTTAGAATACTTTTAGTATCAGTTTTAATTATAGCATTCTCTCAGCCAGTATATAATGCTAAACCTAAATTTTTAAATAATGACACCTTATTATTAGTCATAGATAATGGATGGTCTTCTTCTATTAATTGGGAGAAAAGAAAAGAAGTNTTAATAGACTATATTGATAGGGCAGAACAACAAAAAATACCAATAATTATTCTACCCACTGCTCCAAAAAATAATGTATTAAAAAAAGAATTATTATTACTAAATGCTCTAGATGCCAAATCTAATATCGAATTTTTAACTCCTAATCCATGGCCTTCNAACTATAAATTANTAAATGATAANTTAGAGGAACTACCTAANGANAAGAATTATAAAATAATATGGCTCTGGGATGGCATAGACCACGAAAACGATGATAGCTCGCAAATATTTGCTAAAAATTTAGAAAGTATGGGAAATCTAAGTGTTATTGACTCTTTAAATAATTCNCCCGTCAAAATTATTAAAAATGTTAGTAGTATAAATAACAATAATTTTTCTATTGAAATACATAGAAATATTGGTTCATTAGAAGAAACTGTTTTTTTAAGAGCAAATGGTAATAAAGGTAAATTACTTAATAGAAAAGAAGTTACTTTTGGAGAAAACAATAGAATTATTACAACAGACCTTATTATTCCAAACGAATTAAGAAATGAGTTAACTTCTATCTCAATAGAAAATGTGAATAATGCAGGAGCTATTTACTTATTTGATGAAAAGTGGAGAAAAAGAAATGTTGGGATTTATGGAGATAAAGAAGCATTTAGGACTCAACCTTTATTATCTCCAGCTTATTACTTAGATAGAGCTATAAATTCTTTTCATAAAGTTCAGATTTCTCAAATTGATAAACTAATAAAAGATGAAATATCAGTTATTATTCTTCCCGGAGTGGGAACAATAGGAGAGGCAATAAATAAAGAATTAAAAGAATGGATAAAAAATGGGGGAGTATTAATAAGGTTTGCAGGACCAAACCTTGAAGGATCAAATACCGATTTACTTCCAGTAAAATTAAGATCAGTTGACTCGAGAGCATTCGGTGGAGCTTTAAGTTGGACCGAACCAGTTTCTATAAAAACTTTTACTAAAAACTCACCCCTATATGGAGTAAATATTGATAATGATATTCTTATAAAAAAACAGGTAATTGCAGAACCGTCTTCAGACTTGTTTAATAAAACTTGGGCATCATTAGAAGACGGTACTCCTCTAATTACTGGACAAAAATATGATAAAGGATGGAATGTATTTTTTCACGTTACAGCTAATGCTGATTGGTCAAATTTACCATTAAGTGGAACGTTTGTAGAAATATTAGATAAAATTATTAANATGTCATCTGGACAATTAGAGAGTGAAGATAATATTCCATTATCTCCTTATAAATTACTTGATGGATTTGGAAGACTAGTTGAACCTACAGGTGAAGCATTGCCTACTGATTTTAATAAAGAAAATTTAATACCTTCTTCTGGTCATGCTCCTGGTTTTTATGGAAATGAACTATTTATGCGTTCATTAAATTTAGGCGATAAATTAGCTTCACTAACACCACAAACTGTAACATTTATGGATGAAACAANTATTGAAAAATTCTCTTCTAATAATACATTTGAGCTTAAATCTTATTTATTAATTGCTTTACTAATTTTAGTTTTTTTAGATTACTTNATAAGTTTGAGCATTAGAGGTAGAATTAATTTTAAAAACTTAGTTAATATATCTAAATCAATAATTATTTTTTCAGTATGTGTTATAAGCTTAAACTTTAGTCAAGCTGAAGCTAAAAATAAAATATCTGCTCTTGAAACACATTTAGCTTATGTTCTTACACTAAACGAAGAAATAGATGCAACTTCTTATTTAGGTTTATCTGAACTAACAAAAGTATTAAGAGAGAGAACTTCGGTTGAAGCAGGTTTACCTATAGGTATAAATATTGCAGAAGATGATATTTCATTTTATCCTATAATTTATTGGCCAATAGTTTCAAATAAAAACTTGTTAACTGAGAATACAATTAAAAAAATACAAGTATATATGAAAAATGGAGGCTTAATAGTTTTTGACACTAGAGACCAAAGTCCTAATAATATTATTAGTAAAAAGGTTAGTCAGGAACAAGTATACTTAAAAGATATATTAAAATCTTTAGACTTACCTGCATTAATAGAAGTACCTGAAAATCATGTTATAAGAAGGTCTTTCTACCTGCTAGATGAATTACCAGGAAGATATACAGGGGGAAGTGTGTGGGTTGAAGCTACTGCTAAAAATTCTCGAGATGGGGTTTCTTCTATTATAATTGGTGGTAATAATTGGGCTGCTGCTTGGGCAAAAGATAATTCTAATAAACCTATCTTTACAGTAATTCCTGGTGGAGAAAAACAAAGAGAATTTTCATATCGTTTCGGAATTAATTTAGTTATGTATTCTATGACCGGAAATTATAAAGCAGACCAAGTACATATAAAATCTATCCTAAAAAGACTGAGTAATAAAAGCTCAGAAAAAAGTGAGAAATAGAACATGAACAGTCTAAATTTCTATCCTTTCATACCTATTAATCTGCTTTTAATTTTAATTTTATTAAGTTTGAGTGTAATTTTTATTGGTTTTAAACTTAAAGCTCCAGGTAATATATTTAGGGCTACTCTAATATGCTTAATTATTCTATCAATAGCTAATCCAACAATGGTATCTGAAAATAGGGAAAATATTCCTGATACTGTTGCCTTGATATTAGATCTAAGTCCAAGCCAGAATATCAATAATAGGAAAAGTCTTGCACAGAGTTCATATAATTCCATCAAAACTGAGCTTGAAAAAATAAATAATTTAGACATTAGATTAAAAACTATTAATGGAAAAAAAGGTTCAAAATTATTTGAGCCTTTAGCTTCGATGGTAGGAGATATTTCTTCTGATAGAGTTGCAGGTGCCATAATAATCACAGATGGTCAAATTGAAGATGCTCCTTCTATACTTGAAAATTATAATTTTAAAGCACCTGTAAATATTATACTTACAGGAGAAAAAGAGGAAAAAGATAGAAGATTAATAATAGAGTCATCTCCTAGGTTTGGCATAGTGGGAGAAGAGATTAAAATTGATATTAAAGTAGAAGATATATCAGCTAATACTCCTAATGCTCTAGTCACTATAAATATGAATGATGAGATAGAGCAATCCAGATCTATACCAATTGGGGAAGTTGTTACAATAACAATGCCTTTAGAAAGAGCAGGTATAACATCTTTAAATATAGAAGTTGAACCAGGAAAAGAAGAGCTTACTCTTCAAAATAATAAGTCTGTAATTGAGATTAACGCTATACGCGAAAGACTAAAAGTAATGCTTGTATCTGGAGAGCCTAATATGGGATTAAGAAGTTGGAGAAATCTTCTTAACTCAGATCCTTCCGTTGACTTAGTACACTTTACAATTTTAAGGCCTCCTAATAAACAAGATTTAACTCCTGTTGGAGAACTTTCTCTTATACCATTTCCTTCTCGTGAGTTATTCCAAGCAAACTTGAACGATTTTGATTTAATTATATTTGATCAGTATCATCTTCGTGGAATTTTACCTCAGTTTTATTTAAAAAATGTAGTTGAGTATGTAGTAAATGGAGGTGCTCTATTAGATGCTTCTGGCCCAGAGTATGCTGGTCCATATAGCTTATCTTTATCACCACTACAGAATATACTACCTACTGAACCCACAGGAGATATTATAGTTCAAGAATTTATTCCTATTATGACTAAAGATGGTGAAAGACATCCAGTTACTGCAAATTTAAAAGATGATATAAATTCTAATTGGGGGCCTTGGTATAGAATGGTAGAAGGATTAACAATTGCTGGTGATGTGCTATTAGAAGGACCTGATGCAAGACCGCTACTTGTCCTTAATAGAGTTGGGCAAGGAAGAGTAGCACAAATATTATCTGACCAATCATGGGTATGGACTAAATCAGGAGTAAACAAAGGTCCTCAGGCAGACCTCTTAAGAAGATTAGTTCACTGGTTAATGAAAGAACCTGAATTAGAGGAAAATGAATTATCCGCAAAAATAGATAATGATACAATATTAATTACTAAAAACTCTTTAAATCTAGATAAAAAACCTATTATAAGTACTTCACCTGATAATATTAAAGAAGAAATTGTTTTAGAAGATATAGGTAGAGGTAAACAAATAGGTAAAATATTATCTCCAAAAGAAGGTACTTGGAAATTTTCATCAGGCAACTCACAAATTTCACTAATAGTGGGTAATAGTAATTCATCAGAATATTTAGATGTTAGAGCTACTGATAATATAGTTAAACCTATAGTAAGCTATACTTCTGGTTCAATAAATTGGGTAAATAATGAAAAAAATATTCCTCAAATTAAACAGATACAAAAAAATAAATTAACTGATAATAGTAAAAATATACAATTAATTAAAAATGAAAAATATTATGTTAAAAATATTCAACAGTCTTCTTTAACTCCTTGGTATTTTGTTCTGATATTTAGTTTAATTCTTCTTTTCTTATCATGGTATAGAGAGACAAAGTAAATTTTATAAATGGGTAATATTAAACCAGATCTTGAAATAGAGAACTCATATATAAATAACGTTAAAGGATATATATGTGGAATTGATGAGGTAGGAAGAGGATGTTTAGCTGGTCCGGTTGTAGCTGCCGCTATAATTATAGATTTTAAAATAATACCATCTGGGATAAATGACTCAAAAAAATTAACTAAAATTAAAAGAGAAGAAATTAGTAGTGTTTTAAAAAAAACAGCAATTGACATAGCAATTGGTGAAGCTAGTAATATAGAAATAGATGAGATAAATATATTAAATGCAAGTTTATTAGCAATGAAGCGAGCATATGAAAATTTGAAAATGTCTACTGGACTTGCTTTAATAGATGGTCCCTATTCTCCTGCAATTGCTTGTAAAACTGAGAATATAATTAAAGGAGATTCTAAAAGTCTTTCAATAGCAGCNGCTTCTATCATAGCAAAACAATATAGAGATAATATTATGAAAGAAATAGGAATTATATATCCAAAATATAATTTTAAAAATAATTCTGGCTATGGTACAAAGGAACATTATAATGTAATTGAGTTAAATGGATTAACAAAGTATCATAGAAAATCTTTTAAGTTATTTAGATAAATAAAAATATTTATGTGTATTTAAGGTAAAGCAACCATGATGGAAAAGCTATTAGCAGGCGACTGTATAAAAGAAATGTCTAAAATTAAAGATAATTCCGTAGATATGATATTTGCTGATCCACCATATAATCTTCAATTATCTAAAGCTTTACTTAGGCCTGATCAAACGAATGTTAAAGGAGTAAATCATAGTTGGGATAAGTTTAATAGTTTTGAAGCCTATGATGAATTTACAACAAAATGGCTATCTNAATGTAAAAGAGTATTAAAAGATGATGGAACGATATGGGTAATAGGTTCTTATCATAATATTTTTAGAGTAGGGTCTATAATTCAAAATTTAGGCTTTTGGATTCTAAATGATATAATATGGAATAAAACTAACCCTATGCCTAATTTCAAAGGAAATAGGTTCACTAATGCTCATGAAACTATAATTTGGGCTAGTAAGAGTAAAAAATCAAAATATACATTCAATTATAAAGCTATGAAAGTAGCAAATGACGATAAACAAATGCGGTCTGATTGGACTTTACCAATTTGTTCTGGAAATGAAAGAATAAAAAAATTAGGAAAGACTCTCCATCCCACTCAAAAACCTGAATCTCTAATTAATAGAATTATAATCTCTTCTACTAAGAAAGGAGATACCATTTTAGATCCCTTTTTTGGAACTGGTTCAACTGGTGTAGTTGCCAAAAGACTAGGAAGAATAATTATAGGAATAGAACAAAATAAAGAATATATGAAGTATGCTAAAAATAGAGTAAAAAATACTAAAACACTGAATAATGATGAACTTACTATTACTAAAAATCTTAAAACTGAAATTAAAATTCCTTTTGGTAATTTACTAGATAATGGGATGTTAGAAATTGGCAGCAAGCTTCATGATATAAACAAAAAACATAATGCCATAATTAGAGCTGATGGAAGTTTATTAGCTGATAAAAAATTTGAAGGATCTATTCATACTGTTGGAGCAAAGCTTCAGGGACATAATGCATGTAATGGTTGGCAGTACTGGCATTATGAAAAAAATGGTGAACTAGTATCTATCAACAAACTTCGAGAAAAAGTCAGAAACAATAAAAATAAACAAAGTAATTAAATTATACTAGCAACCTTCTTCATCAAAGAAGGCAACTGATGTATAGCATCCTCACGTTTAATCCACTCTCCTTCTATATTAATTTCTTCATCTATATTAATTTCATATATATTAAGAATTAATTTAAAATGGCTAAAAGTGTGATGAACACAATTTTTTATATTTGCATGAAGAATAAAATTTTTCAAAATATTATCATTTGGTATATTGTTTTTATCTTCAACCCATAATGATGATGGAAAAGATAACATGCCTCCAAGAAGGCCTCTATTTGGTCTTCTTACAAAAAACAACTTATTATCTTTCTCTCTTCCAATAACATAGCAATTACCATATTTTATTATTTTTTTCTTAAAAATATTTTTGCCATTGATATTCAATAAAGCTTTTTTATTATATTTAAAAACTCTACAAATTTTATTTAATGGGCATATTGTGCATTTAGGGTCTTTAGCCTTACAGATTTTTGAACCTAAATCCATAATAGCCTCATTAAAATCTCCTGACCTTTCAAGAGATAATATTTTTTTCGCAAGTTTTTTAATCTCAATATTACTTAAATTTTGTTTATTATTAATTCTTGAAATAACTCTTTTAACGTTTACATCTACAGCAACTTCATGCTGGTTATATGCGATAGCACAAATAGCAGAAGCAGTATAATCTCCTATACCTGGAAGATTTATTAAAGTTTCATATTTTTCTGGAAAAATACTATTATAATTTTCAACTATATTTTTAGCACATTTATGAAGATTTCTTGCTCTTGAATAGTAACCTAATCCTGCCCAATAAGTTAATACATCTTCTATTTTAGCTTTAGCTAAAATATTTATGTCAGGAAATCGCAAAATAAACCTTTGAAAATATGGTATAACTACTGAAACAGTTGTTTGCTGAAGCATAATTTCACTTATCCAAACTTTATAAACATCAATAATATTTTTATCTGACTCCCTCCATGGCAAATTTCTTTTTTCTTTATCATACCATTTTAAAATTATTTTGTTTGTATCCAATGCTGAGATCTTTCATAATTATATTAAAATAATCTTTACTTAGAAAGTATAGTTATGAATTTAAGAAAAACAAATAGTCCAAAAAGAATAAGTATTATATCAAGAAGTATAACTAAAGATATTTTTAAAAAGAGAGGTTTTAAAGAACATAAGGTAATAACAAATTGGAAAGATATAGTCGGAGATGAAATCAGTATATATACTATTCCAGAATCACTGACGCATAATAAGTTACTTACTATAAAATGCGAAAGTTCACATGCTTTAGAGTTTCAATACCATATTCCAAAAATTATTGAAAGAATCACAATAATGATGGGTTATCCTGCTGTTAAAAGTATTCGCATAAAACAGGGAAATATTAAAAATAAAAATAAAGCTGTAAAAATAAAAAAAAATGCCATATCTAAAAAGAATAAAGAAGAACTAAATAGTATTTTAAATAAGGTAAATGATGAAAATTTAAAAAAGAAATTAATTAACTTTTCTAAATCTTTTTTCTCAAATATAGATAAATAAATTAAGGAGCCCTAAAATGAAAAGATTAATCAGTATAATAGTTTTCTTAGCCATGATATTACCAATATCGTCATTTTCTGAAGATACTGCTAATCAGCTTCCAGGAAGAATACTAGGAAATGAATCAGCACAAATAATAATTGAAGAGTATGCTTCTATGTCATGTGGACACTGTGCAAGTTTTCATATTAATACTTTAGATAAAATTAAAAAAGAATATATTGATACAGGAAAAGCAAAATTAGTTTTTTACGATTTTCCTCTTGATAGAGGAGCAATGATTGGCTCTATGGTAACTCAATGTATGAATAATGAACAATTTTTTCCAGTATTAAACAGACTTTTTCAAAAACAAACAGAGTGGACTCAGGCCGATAATCTCTTAGAAGCAATTAATATGGTTTTAGCACCTATAGGATTAGATAAATCACGCATATTATCGTGTTTGGAAGAAAATGAAGTTAACCAAGATAGATGGAAATCATTACTAGCAGGAAGAAAATATGCTATTGACATCAAAGGTGTTGAGGCTACACCAACATTTTTTGTAAACGGAATAAAAGTAGAAGGTAAGTTTGATATAAAAAAATTAAAAGAACTAGTAAAATAAATCAAAATAAGTGAAAAGAATATTTTGTATATTAAAAATAATATCATACAATATATAGTATAGTTCTAATATTTATGGCTTTTAATGAAATTTACTAAACTTAAAATCACTGGCTTTAAATCTTTTGTTGATACTACCATATTAGATATCAAAGGAGGNCTCACAGGCTTAGTGGGACCCAACGGGTGTGGGAAATCTAATATTGTTGAAGCAATTAAGTGGAATATGGGCGAGGCTGGCCCTTCTAGATTAAGAGCGGGAGAGATGAATGATTTAATATTTGCTGGTACAAAAGGAAGAGCTTCTCGTAACTCTGCTGAGGTTATATTAACTATTGAAGATGGTGGTGATTTATTACAATCATATAAAAACAATGATGAAATAGAAGTCTCTAGAAAAATTGGAAAAGATGAAGGGTCAACCTATTCAATAAATAATAAAGAAGTCAGACAAAGAGATGTTCAAATATTATTTGCAGATTTAGCTATTGGCTCTAGATCAAATGCTATAGTAGACCAAGGACAAGTAGGAAAAATAATAAACTCTAAAGCAATAGATAGGAGACAAATTTTAGAAGAAGCAGCAGGTATATCTGGAATTCACGCTAGAAAGCATGAAACTGAGTTAAAATTGANATCTACCGAAGCTAATTTAGAAAAACTTGAAGAAATAATTTCTAATGATCAGTTGAGACTAAAAGAATTATCAAGACAATCTAACCAAGCTAAAAGATATAAAAATATTTCTGAAAATATTAGAAAAACTGAAGCAATAATTTTATATCAACGCTGGAATAATTCCATTCAATATATAAAAAAAAACAAAGAAGAGTTACAAATATATACAGATAAAGTAAGTGAAATTACTAGAAAAATATCTAAAAAAGATCTTACTAAGCAAGAGATAGATAATGATCTTCCTTTTCTAAGNTCAGAAAACCANAATTATTTAAATTTATTAAATAAACTACAAGTAGAATATAATGTACTAATTAATGAAGAAGAAAACTTATTAGTAGAACAAAATAATCAAAAGAATAATGCNAAATATATAGAAACAGAAATTTTGGGTGAAACAANATTACTTAAAGAATTAACAATACAAGCAGATACATTATCAAAAGAANTAGAAAAATTAAATAANAATGATTCTAAGTCTAACCTNGATAAAATTAATAAAAGTCTTCAAAATGCTAAAAATGAAGAAAATTCTATTCTAGAAAACCTNAAAGAAGCTGAAAGAAAACTTAACCTCAATATTTCTCAAAGAGATAATTTTAAAAGTGAAATTAAAAAACTAGAATTACAAAAAGAAGAAAATATAGTTTATCTAAAAAACACTCAAAATGAATTAAACATTCTTAGTAAATCAAATATGAGCCAAGATAAAAAAAATCTTTATATAAAAATNATAGAAAAATCAAAAAATAACNTACTNAAANTAGACNCTNAAGAACAAAATATACGCAAAAATGNAAATAATTTAAGTGAAGAAATAAAAAATTATCAGGATGATATAGATATACAAAATATAAGCTTACAAAATAGTTATAGAAATCTTGAGCAACTTAATGCATCTAAAAGCATTTTGACAAGATTATTTGAAAGTGATGAAGAAAATATTGTTATAAATGCTTTAAAATTTCCTAAAGGATATGAAAAAGCAATTGAAGCTTGTTTAGGACATGGTTTAAAGGCTTCTTTAGAAAAATCATCTATAGAATGGAGAAATATTTTACAAGAAACATTATTTGAACTGCCTGAGAATATAAATAATTTAGCTAAGTATGCTACAGGAGTGCCAGAAGTATTAAATATTTTGAAATTAACTGGAATTGTAANATCAGCTTTAGAAGGTGATAGGCTGCAGCATAAACTTAAGCCTGGCCAACAATTAGTTACAAAAAATGGCGGTTTATGGCGTTGGGATGGCTATACTCATAATGAAGTAGCTAAAACACCCGCAAATCAAATACTACAAAATAAGACTAACCTTATAGAAATTAATTATAAAATAAAAAATACACTTGTAAGTATAGATAAACAAAAAAAAGATATTGCAAAGATAGAAATTAAAATTCAAAATTTTGAAAAAAGTTTAAATGAACATAATAATTCACAGATAAGTATAAATGAACAAAAAATAAATTTACGAAATGATATTGAACAAGCTCAAATTGATCTTTCCACATATATTGAAAATACTAGCGAGGAAAGAACAAAAATAGCAATTCTAGAATCATCTATAGAAAAAGTTAAACAAACAATTAAGATGTCTTTAGAAACCCTTGATGAATTTAAAAAGAAAGAAAGATCTTTAGTTAAAGAAGATANTTTAATAAATGAGATTAAAAAAATTTCTTTAGCTAATAAAGATAAAAAAGATAATTTAAATGAACAAATATCTAGCTACCAAAAAGAATTAAGTTTTATTCAGAATATCGAACAGCAAATAGTTCAGNTTACAAATGAAAAAACTAGATTATCNNTACAAATAGATAATATTTCACANAGATTAAATACGTTAAGAGAAAGAAAATTAGAAATAGAAAAAAATATAAAAGATATAAAAATAAAGCCTAAAAAAATTAAAGATAATAAAACTAATATTTTCAATCAAATGGATAAAGTTAAAGAAAAACTGGCTGATGTAGAAAATAAATTATCTATAAAAGAAAGTAGTAATAAAGAAATTAGTAATGAGTTAAAAACTTTTAATGAAGATTTAATTAAGCAAAGAGAAAATAAGGCTAGACTTGAAGGATTACTTCAACAAGCTACTGAAAAACAAGAAGATGATAAAAATACAATATATGAGAAGCTTAATATATACCCAAAAGATTTTCATAATTTAATCGAAATTAATGAAGATATTCCTAATTTAGAAGAATCTAATCTAAATTTAGAAAAATTACTGCTACAGAGAGAAAGAATCGGTCCAGTAAATTTAGTTGCTGAAGAAGATTCNGAAAAACTTATAGATAAACTAAAAGAAATTCAAAATGAAAAAGAAGATTTAGAGAATGCAGTCAGCAAATTAAGAACAAGTATAAGGTCAATAAATAAAGAGGCTAAAATTAGACTAATGGAGGCTTTTACCGAAGTTAATAAAAACTTTAAAATATTATTTACGGAACTTTTTGGTGGAGGGGAAGCATACTTAGCTCTTACTGAATCAGAAAACCCTTTAGAGTCTGGATTAGAACTAATGGCTTCTCCTCCAGGTAAAAAATTACAGCAAATGAGTCTATTATCAGGTGGAGAGCAGGCTTTAACAGCTATGGCACTAATTTTTTCAGTTTTTTTAACAAAACCTTCACCAATATGTATACTAGATGAGGTAGATGCACCATTAGATGAATCAAATGTTGATCGATTTTTAGATTTAATCGAATCAATTTCAGAAAAATCCAAAACTAGGTTTTTAGTTGTTAGCCATAATAGATTAACTATGGCAAGAATGCATAGATTATACGGCGTTACCATGCAAGAACCAGGAGTTTCTCAACTAGTTTCTGTATCTTTAAAAGAAGCAGAAAAGTTTGAAAATGCTGGGTAAATTTACTTATTTATTATATTTATTTAGCATTCTTGACAGNAATGTATGTATACTTTATGTTTTGCAAAAATCATGATTTTTTAGAGGTNTTTTATAATGACCAAGAAAAAAAAAGTAAATGATTTNAATGATTCTTTAAATACTTTATCTAANAAGATAGATAGTATTAAAGCAGAAAAAATTAATGAGGATTTTAATAAAGCAAATAAAAAAAATACAAGTTTTGCTCATGCATTTAAAATTGTTTCAGAATTATTTGCAAATATTATAGTAGGAGGCTCTATAGGTTGGTCATTAGACTATTTTTTTAACTCAAAACCACTATTTTTAATATTATTTTTGATTATTGGATTTATTTCGGGTATCTACACTTCATATAAATCTTCAAAAAAATTTGCAAAATATTGAATAACATATTATTAATTTTTTAAGTATATTATAAGGATTTAAATTGTCAGAAAAACACTCTCCATTAGACCAGTTTACAATACATAGGATCTTTGAGATGAAGATCGGAAATATTGATGTTTCCCTTACAAATTCATCATTAATGATGATAGCTGTTTTAGTTATATTAAATATATTTTTAATATATTCTACGAAGAAAAAATCTGTAATTCCAGGAAGACTTCAATCTTTAGCTGAGATGAGCTATGAAATGATATATAATACAACTAAGGATAATTTAGGGAAAGAAGGAGTAAGATTCTTCCCTTTAGTTTACTCTTTATTTATGTTTATTTTATTATGTAATATGTTAGGCCTAATTCCTTATAGTTTTACAGTTACTAGTCATATAATTGTTACTTTTGCTCTAGCCTTTGGAATCTTTCTTTTAGCCACAGTTTTAGGCTTTATTCTTCATGGTCATAAATATTTGAGGCTTTTTCTGCCTAAGGGAGTTCCAATTTTTTTAGCTCCTTTATTAGTGCCGATAGAAATAGTTTCATATATATCTAGACCTATAAGTCTTGCAGTTAGACTAGCTGCTAATATGATGGCAGGACATACTATGATAAAGGTATTTGCAGGTTTCGTAGTAGCTTTAGGAATTTTTGGTATTGCACCATTTTTATTTATAGTTTTATTATTTATTTTAGAGACATTAATTGCATTTTTACAAGCTTATGTGTTTGCAGTTTTAACATGCTTATATTTAAGCGATTCATTTCACCCAGAACATTAAAAAAAGGAGATAAAATATGGATATTGAAGCAGCAAAATTAATAGGAGCAGGATTAGCTACTATTGGTGTAGCAGGAGCAGGAGTAGGTATAGGTAATATATTTGGACAATATGTTGCTGGATCTATGAGAAACCCTGGAGCAGCATCTAAAGTATTTGGTAACGTTTTACTAGGATTTGCTTTAACAGAAGCTGTAGCACTTTATGCCTTAGTTATGGCGTTCCTAATAATGTTTAGTTAATAATAAAAATTTCAATTAAATACTTAGAAGGTTAAGAATAAAATGTTTAATAAACTTATATACATTATATTAGTGTTATTTAATATAGCATTTATTGCTTCTCCTTCTATGGGCGCTGAAGGTTCTGGGATGCCTCAAATGGTTATTCCTGATTTTATGCCTCAATTAGTCTGGTTAGTAATAATATTTACTACACTCTATTTCTCAATGAAATATGTTGCTCTACCAAGAATAACTGAAATAATTTCAAATAGAGACTTAAAAATAGTAAATGATTTAGAAAAGGCAGAGGAAATAAAAGAGCAAATTGAAAGAATTAATAAAGAACATCAAAAGGCAATTGAAGATACAAATAGTAAAATCAAAATTCTAGTTAATGAAATAAACCAAAAAAGCATTCAAGAAGCAGAAATTAAATTAGAAGAGTGCCAAGAAAATATTAACAAGAAAATTGAGGAAGAAAAAATAAAACTTGAAAAAGAAGTTAAACTTTTTAATAAAAATATAGAGATGATTTCAAGTGAAGCAGTAGAAAAAATTATTGAGAAAATGTACTACGTAAAACCAGATACTAATAATATGAAAAATATTATACATAAATATTCTGNGAGCTATAATAATGATTAAGTTACTATTTAAAAGTTACTATTCAGTATTTATATTCATACTAATATCACAACCAGCATTTTCTGCTGAAGGAATGAATTATAAGAGTTTTTTAGGAATTACACTAGACGAAAAGTTTTGGGTTCTAATAGCATTTATTCTTTTTATTATCTTAGTGAGTAAAAAAGCTACTAATGCAGCGAATACTGCTTTAGATAATAGGTCAAATGTTATCAAGGATAAGATTAGTAGTGCTGAAGCAACTCTAACAGAAGCTAAGCAGTTACTAAAAGATAGTCAACAAGCCTTAACTGATCATAAAAATGAAGTGAATAATTTAATAAATAAACAAAAAGAAATTGCTGAAAAAAATGCAAATATCTATGCAGATAAAATTTCAGATGAATTAAAAAGAAAAAATATTGCTGCAGATCGTGAGATACAGTACTTACATGCTGAAGCTGCTACCCTTATTAAAAATAAAATAGCTACTATAACTTTAAGTACAGTTGAAGAAATTGCTAACAATGAGTTCAAAGATACAAAATCAGATATAATTTATGAGAATTTTATTAGTAATATACCTAAAGCTCTAAAATCATAATTTTTTTTAATTTTTCATAAATCCTAATAATAATCTATGATCATATATTTCATCGTTACTATTATTGACTTTGATATTAATTAAAGCATCATTATTTGAAATTATTTCTGACTTTGAGTTGTTCAAAAAGGACCGACTAAATTTTTTCTTACTAATTATTTCGTTATTTTTATTTAATAAAGCTACTATAAAGGTAAATTTTTCTGCTTTGAAATCATTTATATCATCAATATAATCTACTTTAAAACTAAAAGATAAATCAATATTATCAGTTTGGTTTCTTTCTTTAGAAATTTCAGAATAACATATCCATTTGACTTCATGAAATTTTATCTTATAAGTTTCCTTCTCTTCAAGAGTTACTATTAATTTATCTAGGCCTTCTATAAAACTAACTTTAGGACAAAGTATACTTTGTTTCTCATTAAATACATCTTCATGTAATTCCATAATTTTAGAACTAGGCCCACTACAAGATATAGTTAATAGAAATAAAATGAATAATAGAAAATGTCTTATATACATATATTACCTAGGCTTTAACTTAAATTAATTTATTAAAATTATTATATCTAGTACTATATATTTATGGCATATGTAACAAATTTATCAAAAAAAAACATAGATTACATATTACTAAATTATAACATATTAAATTATGTAAATTATACTCCAATATATGATGGTATACAAAATAGTAATTATATTATAAATACTCAAAGTAAAAAATATATTTTAACAATTTTTGAAGATACTTATGTAACTANTAATATTAATTTTTTTTTAAATTTGTTGTTATTTTGTAATAAAAATAACTTTATTTGTCCTATGCCAATATTAGATAAATATAATAATACTGTTAATTATATTAATAAAAAGCCAAGTTGTATTTTTAGTTTTATAGAAGGCGAATCTTGTAAAAAAACCTCTCTTCAAAATATAAAAAATGTTGGNATTCATTTAGCAAAATTACATACCATAACAAATAAATTTAATGAAAAAATTAAAGTACGCTTTGATATTAATTTTTTTAATAATTTTATAATAAAGAAAAAGGTATTTTTTACAAAACTTGATATTAACTTAAATAATATATTTAATGATACACTAATTAGTTATAATAATTTAAATGAAAAAAACTTGCCAAAAACTATAATACACGGTGACCTTTTTCCAGATAATGTTTTCTTTAATGATGATAATGAAATTACAGGCTTTCTAGATTTTTATTTTTCTGACTATAATTATATGATTTCAGACTTAGCCATAGTTATAATATCTTGGTGTTTTTATATTAATCAAGATGATGCTTATGTATTAAATTTTAATAAAGTAAATATTTTATTAAAAAGCTATAACAGCATAAGAAAAATTAAAAATGAAGAAATAGCAGCCTTAAATATTATATGTAAGTTATATTGTATGCGTTTTATGTTTACACGAATTACTGCTAAGGATTATAATTATGATAATAAAAAAATTTTAACTAAGAATCCTCATGAATATATTGATAAGCTATTATATTTTAACGATACAAAAAATTTAAGAATGAATATTAATTATGCATAATAAAAATATTGTTAATATATGGACTGATGGTGCCTGTTCAGGTAATCCAGGGCCAGGTGGCTGGGGAGTACTAATAAAGTACAAAAATTCTATAAAAAAGCTATCTGGCGCTGAAGATATGACGACAAACAATAGGATGGAGATGATAGCTGTTATTAAAGCATTAAAATTTTTAGAGCCTGGCCTAACAATTAATTTATATACTGATAGTAAATATGTAAAAGACGGGACTACAATCTGGATTCATAATTGGAAGAAGAAAAACTGGAAAAACAGCCAAAAAAAGGATGTTAAAAATAAAGACCTTTGGGTTGAATTAGATTCATTATCCCTAAAGCATAATATAAACTGGAATTGGGTAAAAGGACACTCTGGTAATATTGAAAATGATATTGCTGATAAACTTGCTACAGAGGCAATTAAAGATCTTTAAATATTTTAGTCTAAGACTTTCAATATACTTTCTGCGCTTGAAACGTTAAATTCTCCACCTTCTTCAACAGCTAAATGAGTAATTATATTATTTTCAACGATCATAGCAAACCTTTTACCTCTAATACCTAAACCAAAATTAGATCTATCCATAGCTAAGCCCAAAGCTTCTGTATATTCACCATTTCCATCAGCTAATAAAGTAACTTTTCCTTTTGAATTCTGATCCTTTTCCCAGGCATTCATTACAAAATGATCATTAACAGCTATNCATATTATTTCGTCCACACCTTTGTTCTTAATATCAGAANAATATTCAACAAAACCCGGNAAATGCTTTGCAGAGCATGTGGGAGTAAATGCGCCGGGAAGAGAAAATAAGACTATTTTTTTACCATTAAAATGTTCTTCAACTTTAATAGTATAAACTCCATTAGAGTCCATCCCTCTTAATATGCCCGATGGCATTTTACTTCCTACTGAAATAGTCATACACAAACCTCCTAAATATTTAATACATATGTTTACTAAATTTAATTAAATATATCTATAAATATTTTCAAATTATCTTGCATTGCTAATATGCAATTTTGAAATACTTTCTTTTATTTCTTTTAATAATAATATTTCTGAATATACTAACCCATTAGAGAGACTAGTATGATATAAAGCGTTAAATGGAATGCCATATCTATTTGCTTTTTGTAAAAATTTGTTAATTTCATCATTTGGTCTAGTCCAGTCGCCTTTCATTAATATTATTTTATTTGACTTCATTAAGTTCTTAAATTCTTTACTATTTAACACTAATATTTTATTTACTTTGCAAGTGATACACCAATCAGCAGTAATATCTACAAATACTGTATTTCCTTGATTAATTAGTTCTTGTAATTCTTGATTATCAAATTTAAGCCATTCTTCCTGCTCACTATAAGAAAAATCATAATCTAAAAAACCAGTATTGCTTGATATATATATATTACCTGAAAGTATNATNATTATTAAAACTAGATATTTTCTTCTTAAATATAAACGATAGATAATTAGTAAGAAAACTACTAGAGATGATATAAAATAACTAAAAATAGATAATCCTATAATGGATACACAGACATAACTCAACCATACAGCAGTTAAAAGT
This sequence comes from Alphaproteobacteria bacterium TMED109, assembly GCA_002171375.1. Lineage (GTDB taxonomy): Bacteria > Pseudomonadota > Alphaproteobacteria > TMED109 > TMED109 > TMED109. The sequence continues at coordinate 11,961 of NHFK01000001.1, read as the reverse complement.
AATCCAAGCCCAAGTATATACCTTAAATAATTCATCCATTTTCCAGGTTTAGGTAAAAAATTTACTAATGATGGAAAACATATAAATATAAAATAAGGAAGTGACATCCCTATTCCTAGAAACATAAAAATTAATAACGTAATATAGAAATTAGATGATAATGCAAAACTTACTGCTGTACCTAAAAAAGGAGCTGAACAAGGAGTTGCTAATAAAGTTGCTAATGCTCCTTCAAAAAAAGCTACTCCATTACTCTTCTTACCTAAATATTTATTAATATTGGTGTTAAATTTATTTGGGAGGTTAAATTGTATTTTACCAAATAAATTCAAAGAAAATATAATTAAAATAAAAATTAAAAAAAGTAAAAATATAGGCTGTTGGAATTGGATTCCCCATCCTACCTGTCCTGTAATATTTTTTATAAAAACTGTAATAAATGCNACTAATATAAAAGAAGAAATAATACCCAATATAGTTAATAAAAAATTAAATCTCATATTATAAATATTTTTATCTTCAATACTTATTATTCTATTAATCTTTAGTACTAGAACAGGAAGTACACATGGCATAAAGTTTAAAATTAAACCTCCCATTAATGCAGCTAATATTATTAAATAAATACTTTTAGAATTATTATTTTCAATTTTGATATCTTTAATACTTGCAGCTAAATTTCCTATAACAAATATTATATCTAATTCATTTAAATGAATTATACTACTATCTAATATAAGTTTAGCAGAAATTCTATTATTAGTATTATCTATAATCTTAATATTATTTATTTTTATATATTCATCATTGTTTTCTAGAAATATTTCTAGCTCACCTTCTGGAATATCAACCAAACTCTCTAAGAAAAAAAGTAATGAGTTTTCAGAATCCCTACTAACTGTAATATTATCAATACCAGCTATTTTATAATCTATAGGTACTTTTGATAGAGCTCTTTCTATTTTATAGAGATATTTAGTATAGTTTGCTTCTCCTGTATCCAGGAGTAGAAACAAATTTGTTTGAAACGGTATGCAGATATCCTTACAGACCTGAAAGTTAAGAACTGTTTGCAAATTTAGAGGCTTAGTTGGATCTTTAACCGTAATTTCAATTGGAATTATTGTATTTTCTTTATATATATTTGTTAATAAATTTGCTGCTTCATATTCTTTTTTAGGAAATGGCCATTTTAAATCGAGTGATTTTAAATTATTAGAATTTTTATAATCTAGGTTTGGGGGCATACCTGAATCTCCCGGTTGCCTCCAATATATTTTCCACCCTGGCTTTAAATTAAAATCTAAAGCTATATAAAAATTTTCCTTTTGAACTTTTGTAACAGATGAAATAAATTTTACTTCAACCATTTCTTCTGTAAAAATATTATGGTCTTGAGCATAAGATAAATTTATAAATGCAGTGAGAAAAATATATAATATTGGATAAAAAATTATTTTCATAATATTCAAACATAAGAAAATATAAAAACTAGCCATGATCACTATTTAAAAGAGCATATAATATATGGTCTTCCCATACATTATTAATTTTCATTGCTTCTCTTAGTACTCCTTCATTTTTAAAATTCAATTTTTCTAAAAGGTTTCTTGAGCTAATATTATTATTTAAAGTAAATGCTTGAATCCTATTAATTTTTAAGTTCTTAAAGATATACGGAATAATACTTCGCATAGACTCTTCCATATATCCTTTTTTTATATTAGGTTCACCTAGCCAATAACCAATATTACAAGTTTGCACTACACTTCTTTGAATATTAGAAATATTTATTCCACCTATTAATTCCTTATTATTTTTTTTAAAACATAAAAATGAATATGCCTGATCATATGCAGCTTTTGATCTTTGTAATCTTAGTTGCTTCATATAATTACTTCTATTACAATTTTCAATATTCCAATAAGGCTCCCATTTATATAAAAANTTATATGACTCTCTTCTTAAATTAACCCAAGATTTCCAATCTCTTCTTCGAGGATGACGTATAATAATTCTATCGCTTTCAATATAATTATGAGGGAAGTAACCTTTAAAAGCATAAGCTATTTTTTTAAGTCGATTACCCTTAAATGATTTAGGTTTTATTACTTTAAATTTATATTTGCTCATATTAAATACTCAATATTAGTTTTAAGTAATTATAGACTTGAGTTAATAGATATATAATTTTTAATCTCATTAATGTCATTAGGCATAGATTGATATTTTTCCTTTAAAGTAAAAATATTTTTATACTTATTAGGTAATCTAGGAGTATTATCTATTGCTTGATTTACAGCAGAAGAAAATTTCACTGGATGCGCCGTTGATAATACAATGTTTAAACCTTTTAGATTTGCGCTACAAGTAGCCTCAAGGCCAACAGAAGTATGAGGATCAATGACAATATTTTTTTCACTGTAACANCTTCTAATACGTTCTATTGTTTTTTCATCATTTACACTAATACCTATAAAAGTCTTATTTAATTCATGTAATATTTCTTTACTTACTTTGAAGGAACCATGAGTATTAAGNTTCNTCATATATTCTGTTACTAAAGCTGAATTAAAACCAAGATATTCAAATAAAAGTCTTTCAAAATTACTAGCTACTTGAATATCCATTGAAGGACTTAAAGTAGGAATCACTTCTGAAACTTTATAAATACCAGACTGAAAAAATTTTGATAAGATATCATTACTGTTTGTAGCAATAATAATTTTATTAATTGGTAATCCCATTTTTTTTGCAATATAGCCAGCATAGGCATCACCAAAATTACCGGTTGGAACAGAAAAATTAATAAATTGTNTATTATTATTCTTTAATACCTTAAAGACAGAATAAAAATAATATACTATTTGAGCTAGCACTCTTCCCCAATTAATAGAGTTAATTGATGCAAGATTATGCTTATCATTAAATTCTTTATCAATTAAAAGTTTTTTAACAACTGCTTGGCAATCATCAAAATTACCCTCTAAAGCAATATTAAAAACATTATTAGCGTTTATTGTAGTCATTTGTCTTCTTTGAAATTCACTAACTTTACCTTTTGGATGTAATATGATTATATTAGCTCTTGNGTTATTTTTAAAAGCTTCAATAGCCGCTGAGCCAGTATCTCCGGAGGTAGCTCCTATTATTGTTATATTTTTATTACTTCTCTCTAAAAATAANTTAAAAATTCTACTTAAAAACTGTAATGCAAAATCTTTAAAAGCTAATGTAGGGCCATGGTATAGTTCTAATATTTTTATATTNTCANTATAATTTNTTANTGGAGCTAAATCTTCNCNCCCAAAATCTTTNTATGCATCTNCTGCAATTTNATAAATTTCAGACTTATTTACACAACTNCCACANAANTTATAAATTATTTCAGTAAATAATTCTGAATAACTTAAATTTACCATTTCATATATTTCTTTTGAAGTTAAAGATGGAAAATTATCAGGTATATATAGACCTCCATCAGGTGCAAGGCCTTCCATAGTAATTTTACTAAAAGTATTATCAGAAATATTATATTTATTTCTGGTAGAAATATAATTCATTAATTTACCCAAAATGCATTAAATAAAATATCTTTAATATTTAATCTTATAATTTATTTGTAAGGTAAACCAAAATAAAAAAGAAAGCATCATAAATAATATAACCGCTAAAGATTGATGAAACATTGCAATATACATATTTAATTCTGTAAAAATTACTGTAGCTCCAATTAATATTTGTAATACTATCACTGTTATTAACATTTTTCGTAATATATAAATTAATTTATATTGCCTAGAATCTCTATAAAACTTAAAGACAAAATAAATACATATCGCAGAAATAATAGCTAAAAACCTGTGTGTAATATGTATAAATTTATTATGCTGAAAGATACTTAAACCATCGTTGGAACATAATGGCCATATATCACAAGCTAAAGAGGATCCACTTTTTGAGACAATAGCCCCCATTAACATCGTAATTATTATAAAAATAATAGAGATGATTAAAGTAGATAATTTACGCTTAATATTTGGAAAAGAAATTTCAAAATTCAAGTTTAGACTTTGCATAAATACTCTTATAACTAGTAATAATAAAATTAATGCTAAACCTAGATGAACAGCAACAGACCAAGGTGAATTTCTATCGAATACCGTAAATCCCCCCATCAGTCCTTGTAATGCTAAAAATACTAGAATAGCTAAAAGAGTTTTTTTATTTATATCTGAATTATGTAATTTAAAGCCTGTTATAAAAACAAAAAGTGTAAGTGGAGCAATAAATATTGCGGCATTAAATCTATGAATCCATTCAAGCATAATTTGGTAAAATTCATAATTAACTTCAGAAATTACTGATAATTTTTTCTGATCAGGAAACCATAACCCGTAGCATAAAGGCCAATCTGGGCAAGATAAGCCTGATCCAGTTAATCTTACAGCAGAACCTAAAGATATTTGGGCGAATATTACAATAATTAACATACCAGATAATATCTTTAGTAATGAAATTATCCTAGCTTTAGGCATATTATGAAACATTTTTTCTCCAAAATACATTCATAAATATACTTAGTGCCAAAGCTAAAGAAAACCATGTAATTGCATACTGCAAATGATCATTTGGAATATTAATATTGTATTGACTTCCAACTGGATATTCTTCTTCAATATTGTTTTCTTCTACTATATAAAAATTTAATAATTGCGCTGATAGGTAATCACTAGCATCATTAATATTGATGTAATACCACTCATTTTTATAAATATTATTTTTAGGAGTGAAATAATTAATTTTTTGTTGAAATTTTACCATACCATTTATTGTAACTAGTCCTGANTCAATNTCACTTATGGTTTTAAAATNTTTTGGAATAAAGCCTCTATTTANNAAAATTGTNCCATATTGAGTTTTAAAAGGAANAACTAAATGTTTACCAACTTTTTTATTTAATACTTTNGAATAAATTGTAAAATTATTGTCATTCAAATAACTTCCNGTTAATNCAATACGTCTATAGCTATACTTGTTAATATTATCTATAATTTCACTAGATATTTTTATTGGAGGCATTGATAAACTTAATTTCATTGAAGATAAAATAGTAGTTTTCCATCTTAGTCTCTCTAGTTGCCAAGTTCCTAGAGAAACCAGTATTAATATAGCTATAGAGCTATATACTAATGATAAAAATAATTTTTTATTACTCATTATTTTAATTGGTTTTTTCAGTGGTTATACATATTAGCAGAGCTTTAAAAGGTCTTAGAATAAATACTGAAAGAATAATTACTATAGGAAACCAAATTATTACATGTACCCATAATTTAGGCTGAAAATTAACTTCTAATATTAGAGCTCCAATAGCCACCAATATACTAGTTAAAAGCATTGAAAACCATGCCGCTCCATCTCCAATTTTATGTGTATTTATTTCATACCCACAGTTAGGACATTTGCTTAGCAACTTTATATAGTATTTAAAAATACTTATAGAAGCACAGTTTGGACATAATCCATATATAACCTTCTTAAATAAAGATGTTCTTTTTTGTTTATGTCTTATANCTAATTCTTTAGTGGACTGTACCACCTAAACCGCCCCACCAGTATATTGCAAANAACAAAAATAACCATACTACATCAACAAAGTGCCAATACCATGCGGCGGCTTCAAATCCAAAATGATGGTCTGGCTTGAAATGACCTACTAATGNTCTTCCTAGACAAACAATTAAAAATATAGATCCAATAAGTACATGAGCACCATGAAAACCTGTAGCCATAAAGAAAGTTGAAGAATAAATACCGTCAGTAAAACCAAAAGCTGCATGCCCATATTCGTAAGCTTGTACTGCAGTAAAACATACACCTAATATCACTGTTAGGACTAACCCCCAGATCAAACCACCTCTTTTATTTTCTTTTAATGCATGATGAGCCCAAGTAACAGTAGTACCAGAAGTTAATAAAATTATAGTATTTATTAAAGGTAAATGCCAAGGATCAAATACTTCTACTCCTTGAGGAGGCCAAGTACCNCCTGTATGCTCAACTCTTGCTACCTGAATTGCTTCATTTGCATAAAAGCTAGCATCGAAGAAAGCCCAGAACCAGGCTACAAAAAACATTACTTCGGATGCAATAAATAGAACCATTCCATATCTTAATCCTAATTGTACTGTAGTGGTATGATGTCCACCATGCTCACCTTCTCTTATTACATCTCTCCACCAAACAGCCATAGTTCCAAGACACATAATTAAACCTATACCCATAACTATGCCACTATCTATTTCATGCATATACATAATTGCACCTACGGCTAATACCAATGCAGATATAGCTCCTACTAAAGGCCAAGGACTAGGATCAACTAGATGATATGGATGATTAGCTTTAGATGACATTATATATCTCCCTATATTTTTTTAATATATTATATTAATTTATTAATTTTTTGCACTAGAATTTTTATTTATTTTACCTTTATTTTCACTTTTATCACTTGTATTAAAAAAAGTATAAGACAAAGTAATAGTTTTTACCTCTTGAGTATTAGGGTCGGTAGCTATTTCAGGATCTATAAAGAAACTAACTGGCATTTCTACTTCTTCCCCACTTTCTAATGTTTGTTCTTCAAAACAAAAACAGTCTATTTTTGAAAAATATTTTCCTATTTTGGGTGGAGTTACATTAAATGTAGCAACACCTGTTATTTTTGAATCAGATAAATTTTTTGCTGTATAAAAAGCTAAATTATTAGTACCCGTTTTCACCATAACTTCTCTTTCTACAGGCATAAATTTCCATTTCAATCCACCGGCTACATCTGAATTAAATTGTACTGTAATATTCACTAAAGGAAAATTTGTTATATTTTTATCTTGTTTAAGTGCTACTGGAGTACCACCAAAACCTGTTGTCCTACAAAATAAATCATATAAGGGAACAGCAGCATAAGATAAGCCTATCATTCCTAACACTACAGAAACTACAAGTATGGCAGTAAATTTAGAATTTTTATTCATTAATATTACCCGCCAATTTTTATAAATGAAATTATATAAATACTAAGGATTATAAATATTATTAAACAAGCAATCATCCAGTTCTTTTTTTTTAATTTAGAATTATCTTTTTTTTCATGTTTATTTTTCATATTAATTTATCCACATATAAATATATTTATCTATTGGCATTATCATAAATAATAAAAACAAATATAAAATAGAATACTTAAATAACATAGGTTCAGAACCAATTTTTTTTCTATATACATTCCATGAAAGATATATAAAAACTATTGTTAATAAACTGGATGTTAAGCCGTAAATATTTCCTAAAAAACCAAAGTACCAAGGAGATGGAGAAACTATTATTAATGATAAGGAATACAGTATAATATTAATTCTAGTAATTCTTTTTCCTTTGACCACAGGCAACATTGGTATACCTGCTTTTTCATAATCTTCAGATCTGTATAAAGATAATGCCCAAAAATGAGGAGGAGTCCACATAAATATAATCATAAATAAAATAATTGGAAAGAAACTAAAATCTTGTGAAACTGCAAACCAACCAATAACAGGAGGTAGAGCTCCTGCTGCTCCTCCTATAACAATATTCTGCGGGGTATATCTTTTTAACCATGCGGTATAAATGAAAATATAAAATATTATCGACATAAATAAAAATACTGCAGCAATATAATTTGAAGCAACAAAAAGTAAAATTATTGAAAAAATGGATAATACTATTCCTAGTGTAAGAGCTTCCTCTGGTTTAACTCTTCCAGATGGAATGGGTCTAGATTTAGTTCTATCCATAATAAGGTCAATATCTCTATCATACCACATATTAATAGCTCCTGCCGCCCCAGCCCCGGCACCAATAGCTATTATAGAAAAAACAGCTAAAAAAGGATGTATTTGATTAGGAGTAAGTAACAACCCAATAATGGCAGTAAATATAGCAAGGGACATAACCCTAGGCTTTAACAACTCAAAGTAGTCACCTACTCCTGCAGATGAATGATTAACGTTCATTTTCAGTTTCTCACTTCTACTGCAAGTAACCATACATATAAAACATCTTTCTCAATTATTTAATTTCAGGTAAATCCTCAAATGTATGGAAAGGAGGTGGAGATGAAGTTTTCCACTCTAATGTATCTGCTCCTTCTCCCCATGGATTGTCTGGACATTTTGCTCCTGAATATAATGTTCTAAATACTAAAATTAAAAACCAAATAATTGATATAGCTGAAATATAAGCTCCAACTGAAGCAACTAAATTCCATCCTGCATAAGCATCTGGATAATCAGGAATTCTTCTAGGCATACCTTGTAATCCTAAGAAATGCATAGGGAAAAATGTTAGGTTAACACCAATAAAGAGTAACCAAAAATGCACTTTACCCATCCATTCTGTATATTGTCGACCAGATATTTTACCAAACCAATAGTAAAAACCCCCAAATAGAGCAAAAACTGCGCCTAAAGATAAAACATAATGGAAATGAGCAACTACATAATATGTATCATGCATAACAGTATCTAAACCAGCATTAGCCANAACTACGCCAGTCACNCCNCCTACTGTGAATAAAAATATAAATCCTACTGCAAACAGCATAGGTGTTTTGAANCTAACNGANCCACCCCACATAGTAGCAATCCAACTAAAAATTTTAATACCAGTAGGAACTGCAATTACTAATGTAGCGGCAGTGAAATATGCTTTAGTATCAACATCCATACCAACAGTATACATGTGATGTGCCCAAACAACGAAACCTACAAATCCTATTGACACCATAGCATAAGCCATTCCTAAGTATCCAAACACAGGTTTATTTGAAAAAGTTGATACAATATGACTTACCATTCCAAAAGCTGGCAAAATAAGTATATAAACTTCAGGATGCCCAAAGAACCAAAATAAGTGTTGGAATAACATCGGATCACCTCCTAATTCAGGTGCAAAAAATGCTGTTCCAAAATTTCTATCAGTAAGNAGCATAGTTATTGCTCCTGCTAAAACAGGAAGAGAAAGAACTAGTAAAAATACAGTAACTAATATTGACCATACAAATAAAGGCATTTTATGAAGTGTCATTCCAGGAGCGCGCATATTAAAAATTGTAGTTATAAAGTTAATTGCACCTAATATAGATGAAGCACCGGCTAAATGAAGTGATAAAATTGCCATATCTACTGCTGGAGAAGCATGACCTACGGTAGAAGATAAAGGAGGATAGATTGTCCAACCAGTTCCAGCACCTCCGCCTACATAGGGACTAGCTAACAATAATATGAATGCAGGCACTAAAAGCCAAAAACTAATATTATTCATTCTAGGAAAAGCCATATCAGGAGCTCCTATCATTATAGGAACAAACCAATTTCCAAATCCNCCAATCATAGCTGGCATAATCATAAAGAAAATCATAATTAATCCATGGGCAGTAGTTAAAACGTTATACATTTGGTAGTCACCACCTAATATACTGTCTCCTGGATATGCTAATTCTGTTCGCATAATCATTGACATAACTCCNCCAATCACTCCTGCTATAACAGCAAAAATAATATACATAGAGCCAATATCTTTATGATTTGTAGAATATGCCCAACGACGAAAACCTGTTGGTGTATGATCATGTGTATCAGTTGTAGTAGCCATATTTTACCTCTTCTATTTTATATTAAAATACTATTCTTTTATTTTAGCTAAATTAAGGTCTTCACCCACTTTAGCATAATTTTCTTTTGCCTCTTCTATCCAAGCTAAAAAATCTTCTTCTGAAACAGCGTGAACTTCTATAGGCATATAACCATGGTTTGTCCCACATAATTCAGAACATTGACCATAAAATATTCCTTCCCTGTCAGCTTGAAACCATAACTCATTTAATCTTCCTGGCATCGCATCTTTCTTGACTCCTAATGAAGGTACAGCCCAGCTATGTAATACGTCAGTTGCAGTCACTTGCACTTTTATTACTTTACCAACAGGAACAACAACTCTTGTGTCGGTCGTTAACAATCTCGTGTATGGCCTATCCTCCCCTTCAATATCTTCTTTATCTTGAACCAACCAAGCATCATAAGTAAAATTACCATGATCTGGGTATTCATATGACCAATACCATTGATGTCCTATTGCTTTTAATGTCATATGTGCTTCAGGAATTACATCAGCTTTATAAAGTAACTTAAAAGATGGAACAGCCATTACAACTAATATTAAAACTGGAATTGCTGTCCATGCTATTTCTAAGAATGTATTATGCGTGGTCTTAGTAGCTTTTGGGTTAGCTTTAGTATTAAATTTAACAACAATTATAGCTATTAACACTAAAACAAATAATGAAATTGCAGTAATAAGCCAAATCAAACCATTATGAAAAGTTACCATATCTGCCATAACTGGAGAAAAGGCTTCCCTTAGATTTAATCCCCATGGGTGAGCTGCACCCATATTTTCCTCTGATAAAGCCTGGTTTGAAATAAATATTGTAAAAAATGAGCTTAAGATAATTTTTAAAGTGATAAAAACACGCATTATAGAACCTCTTAGTAAAATTAAACTATTTATTACTTAATAATATAACATAAATAATATTTATCATAATCATTTAGCAATCTATTTAAGGTAAATCAAGGTTATTATAAAATTTAAATTAATTAATATATAAAATAGATTTATATTTAAATTTAAATAAAAATGTATTATTATTTTTTATTTGATATTATAAAATAAAGATAATTTCTAATACATAAATTGCGGAGTATATTAATGTCTTACGATAAAGAAAAATATTTTCAAGACCATGTAAACACATGGAAAACTTTTGTTAAATTTAGCACGTATGGAACCATTGGAGTTATTGCTCTAGTAGTATTAATGGCTATTTTTTTAGTCTAATTTTATTTTAAGGAGCCTAAATATCTTCATTATTCATAAAGTAATATATTTATTAAAAAAAATTATTGTTTTAACTACAATTCTTCTTTTTGTAAGTTGTAGTGATTATTCTTTCAATGAGTTGAATCCTTTCAAGCTGTTATGTTCTGGTGAATTTGATTCTAAAACTAATAGTTGCAGTATAGAAACAGATTTTCCTGACCCAACTAAGAAATAATTTATTAGTAGATTATGCATGTTAAATGAAGAAGAAATCATAGAAGAATTATTATTATTGAACTCTTCAATAGTACATGATGCACTTAGAATTGAAAATTATTCAAATCAAACTCTTCCTAATGAGATAATACCTTTGCAATTTGAAAATATAATTGCTGGCAAAGTTTGGACAATATCAGGTTCTCTTAAAAAAAATATAGAAGAATCAGACTCATTACTATCTTGGACTAATTTTCTATCTAAAGCACAAGATAATTCAATTATAGTTTGCCAACCAAATAACCATGAAATAGCTCTCATGGGCGAATTATCTGCAGAAACACTTAAACTAAAAAATATTAGAGGCTATATTACAGATGGAGGATGTAGAGATGTTACAAGAATAAAGACAGAAATTAAATTACCTGTTTATTGTCGTTTTACTACTCCAAAAGACGTCACTGGAAGGTGGATAGTTGAAGAAATGGGTACTTCAATTGTAATTGGTGATGTCAAAATAGTTACAGGTGATTATCTTATAGCAGATGAAGATGGTATAGTAATTATACCCAATAATATAATTGATAAGATTATAATTAGAGCAAAAAATGATTTAAATTCAGAGAATAAAATGCGTGAAGCTATTTTAAATGGTACAGACCCTAAAGAAGCATACTTAAAATATGGCAAATTTTAATATACTAAGGATTTAATATGAAAAATAATGAAATAATTGATGAAATATCAGGTTTTACTATGCCTTCTGCTTCTAAATTTGATGTATTTGAATTATTTAGCCTAAAAAATAGAACTGTTATTATA
>NHFK01000035.1 GCA_002171375.1 Alphaproteobacteria bacterium TMED109 | reverse complement strand
TCTCCTGAATCCCTTTTTTGTTCACTATGTCTTTCTCTAGAAAATTCTACAGCCTGAATAAGTACATTTTTTTTAATATTTGAATCATAACTACTTACCTTCTTTATTATATCCTGAAAGTAATTATGGTTATTATGCATTTTAATATTAGAATCGAGTTTATTTAACTCCATACTTTAAGCCAATAAGTTAATTATATATCTTCATACCTATCTTGAACTTGAATTCCAAATTTACCAAGTGGATTAACTGGCTCTACAACTTTTTCTTCTTCAATTACTTCTTCATCTTCTTCATTTTCTAAATCTGAAGTTTCATCATCAACTAATTGTGTCTGTAAAGAAGCTATCATACTTTCTTTTAAGTCATCAATTTTAATAGTTTCATCCGCTATTTCCCTTAATGAAACAACTGGGTTTTTATCGTTATCGCGTGAAACTGTTACCTCTGAACCAGCTGTAATTTCTCTACCCCTATGAGCTGCTAAAACTATTAAATCAAATCTATTATCCACTTTTAAAATACAATCCTCAACTGTAACTCTTGCCATCTTTAATCCTTAAAAATTTATTTATAATATTTCTATAATTATTATATCTCAAATAACACTTAATATATAGCCTTAGCAATAGAAATATTAGATCTTTTGCATTTATATAATAAACTTTTTATATTTTTACCACTAATAGGATGAACCCAGTTTGGACTTAAGTCTTGTAATGGTTTTAATATAAAGTCTCTATTAATCATTTTAGGATGAGGAGTGTGAAGATAATTACTACTTTTAATTACTTTTCCTTTATAGTCCAATATATCTAAATCTAGAACTCGTGGAGAGTTTCTTAAAGAAGACCTTTTACTATAAATTTTTTCAATTTTTTTTAGTCTTTTCAATATATAGTTAGGCTTAAGCTCTGATTTAATTAAGATCACTCTATTATAAAAAGTAGGTCCTAAGCCTGAAGGCATTGGTTTACTAATATATATTTTTGAAGCAGATCTTACCCTTAGCCCTTCTTTTGACAAGTTAAAAAAGACTATATTCATAATATCTTTAGAATTATTCATATGACCTCTTAAATTTGAGCCTATAGATATAAAAATATTATTATTCATAAACATAATTATTTATAGTCTTTAATTTCAATAAACAAAATATTTATTATAATATTAAAATTAATAGAGTGTGATAAATAAAAAGTTAAATTATGATAATACCAAATAAAAATTGCTCACTTTGTGAAAGATTAAAGAATTATAGAAATAAGTATAAAAAATTGGAACCTACTTGGCATAATTCGCCTGTAGAATCTTTTGGTGATATAGATTCTAAGATACTAATTGTTGGCCTTGCACCTGGATTACAAGGAGCAAATAAAACTGGAAGACCTTTTACCGGTGATCATGCAGGAAATACTTTATACCCATCTTTAATAAAAAATAAACTAGCAGAAGGAACCTATAAAGAAATTTATAATGATGGACTAAATTTAAAAAATATAAGAATTACAAATAGTGTTAGGTGTGTACCTCCTAAAAATAAGCCAACTAATTCAGAAAGAATAAATTGTAGAAAATTTCTAAGATCTGAAATACAGAATATGAAAAATTTAAAAATTATATTAACACTTGGTTTAATAGCTCATGAAGAGGTTTTAAAAACATTTGATTTAAAAATTGCTTCGAATAAATTTGAGCATGGCAAAATACATTATATTAATAAAACTTTATTAATATTTAATAGTTACCATTGTTCTAGATATAATATTAATACAAAGAGACTTACTTTAGATATGTTTAATAAAATTATTAAATCTATAAGTGAAAAAATAGTATTACTCTAAACTAGTAGATATTTTTCCAATGAATTTTGATGAACGAGGAGATACGCGACTAGAAATTGAATGCAGTAACTCTCCTTCTCTACTAATTAAATATTTATGGAAATTCCATCTAGGTAACTTACCTGAGCCATAATTATTTTCTATCCATTCATAAAATGAGTGCTTATTTTTACCTAAAACTTTTTGCTTACTCATAATAGGGAAAGTAACACCATATATCCCTTCACAAAAATCTTTAATTTCTTCTTTATTTCCAGGCTCTTGTCCACCAAAGTCATTAGAAGGTATAGCAATTATTGAGAGTTCATTAGGAGAAAACTTAGTAGTTAATTCCTGAAGCCCCTCATATTGTTTAGTAAAACCACAATAACTTGCTGTGTTTACGATAAGTAAAACCTTACCAGGAAAATCACTTAACTTTACATTATTTCCATTTATATCCTCAAAAAAAGTATCCGCTAAAATTAAATTTTTAGCATTAGTGATACTACTCACAGAAAAATAAGACATAAAAAATAAACATATAAATTTTAATAAATTCATCATATTAGTTCTACGTTAACATAAATATATTTAGATTAATTTAATTTTTAGCTCTTAACAATCTTTGCTTTTGTCTTTGCCAATCTCTTCTTTTTTCATCAGCTCTTTTATCTCTATCTTTTTTACCTCTTCCTAATCCTAAAATAATTTTAGCAACACCTTTAAAATTAAAAAATATTTTTAAAACTATTAATGTTAATCCTTGTTTTTGAACACTACCTTGTAATTTTTTTATTTCTTTTTTATGTAATAATAATTTACGAGGTCTAGTCGGAGAGGTATGAAATTCTTTTTGTGCATTATTATATTCTGATATATGGCAATTTATTAGCCACATTTCTCCATCTTTTGGATCAGCATAAGCATCTCCTATATTTGCCTTACCCAATCTTAAAGATTTAACTTCAGGTCCAGATAAAATAATTCCAGCTTCAACCGTTTCTAAAATTTCATATTCTCTTTTAGCACGTCTATTTGATATTATTGGACTCATCAAATTTCTATTTTATGAAGTTCAAGGTCTTTTAAAGCTAATTTCACTATATTTTTTGTTTGATTAGTTGGCTCTACTAACGGCAATCGCACTTCAGAATTAGCTATACCTCTTAAAAATGCTGCATATTTAACTGGAGCAGGACTAGTTTCTAAAAATAATGATGTATGCAAAGGCATAAGTTTTTCTTGTAACTTTCTAGCTTCTATCAATTTACCTTCACCCCATAATTTATGAAATTCAGACATTAAATTAGGAGCTATATTACCTGTCACAGATATTATTCCATCTCCTCCTGAGGCCATAAATGGAAGCTGTGAAGGGTCTTCTCCAGAAAACTGAATAAAATTATTATCATCTAATGCATTCTTCAATAAGGTTGGTCTAATTGGATCGTTACTTGCATCCTTTACACCAATAATATTTGGTAATTTAGCTAATTTAACCATTGTCTCAATAGACATATCAACTATCGATCTCCCAGGAATATTATAGATAAATAAAGGTATCTCTACCGCGTCATTAATTGCTTTAAAATGAGCATACATTCCTTCCTGAGTAGGCTTATTATAATAAGGCATTACTATTAGCGCAGAATCTGCTCCTGCTTTTTTTGCATATTCAGTTAAATTTATAGCTTCTTCAGTCGAATTTGACCCTGTTCCTGCCATGACCGGAACTCTACCATTTGAAACTTCAACAGTTAAATCAATTAATCTTTCATGTTCATTATGACTTAATGTAGGAGATTCACCTGTTGTTCCACATGGAACAAGGCCACTTGTACCCTGAATAATTTGCCATTCTACAAACTTTTGAAATGCAACTTCGTCTACTTGTCCATTAACGAAAGGTGTAAGAAGTGCTACAAATGATCCTTTATATTTAATATTCATATAATTTCTGCCTCAATAATTTTATATCTATTAATAAAAAAAGTAATTATACTTATTATACTATGTTCAATTCATCAAATATATTAATAAAATATATTCTATTATTTTGTAACATAATTACTTTATGTTTTGTACTTCATACGAAACAATTATTAGCAAATACAAATGAAAAAGATAAAAATACAGAATTAATTCTTAAGATAATTAGTTTAGCAGAAAACAATAAGTTACAACAAATAAATAAGTTATTAGATAAAAATAGTGATGTAAATTTGGATGACTTAGTAAATTGGTTAATGATTTCAAACAAAAATATAGAGATAGACGATATAGAAAAAACTATTAAAAAATATGAAGGTTGGCCAGATATAAATAATCTCGTTATAGATTTAGAAGAGAAAACAGATTGGAATATAACAGACAATATACTCTATAAGATATATGAAGTACAAAAACCTATTACAAGAATAGGTAAAATTAAATATGCAAATTATTTAATTAATAATAACAATAATAATTTAGATCAAAAAAATATAATTATTGAAAATTGGATTAATGGCTCATTTAATAAAGAAAATGAAAAATATATTTATAAAAAATTTTCCTATTTATTTGGTGAAAAAGATAATGTCCAAAGATTAGATAATTTAATTTTCAAAAAAAAATGGGCAAGTGCATATAGACAAATCAAAAGAGTTAGTAATGACTATCAAATTTTATCAAAAGCAAAAATAAAATTATCAAGAAAAGAATATGGCGTTGATTACGCAATAAAAATAATTCCTGAATACCTTAAAAATGATTCAGGACTAGTTTATGAAAGAGTAAAATGGAGAAGAACAAGCGGTCTACCTAATGAATCCTATCAATTATTATTAAATCATCTCAATAAAAATTCAGAAACTCTTATAAAACCAAGCTATTGGTGGAAAGAAATAAATTGGCATACAAGAAACTTATTAAATCAAAAGAAGTATCAACAAGCTTACTATTTATTAGTTAATCATCAACAAACTAAAATTTCAAATATAGCTAATGCAGAATGGTTACTTGGATGGATATCCTTAGAATTTTTAGAGAAACCAGATCAGGCACTAAAGCATTTTTTAAATATGAGAGATATAGTCAAAATGCCTATTTCTATATCTAGAGCTAATTATTGGTTAGCAAAAACAGAAAAATATTTACTCAATGAAGTTAATACCAATTCCTATTATGGGATTGCAAGCAAATATAATACTACATTTTACGGTCTTTTATCTAATGAAATAATTAATAATGAACCTAATTTTGAGTTACAAGATATAGAAATGTTTATAGATACTCCTGAAAATAATATTAATAAGAAATTACGCGTATTAGGACTTTTAAGCAGCACATCTGATAAAAAATATAGTTTAAAATTTATTAATGGTTTATTTAAAAATAAATTAAGTAAAAATGAAATTTTACAAGTTCTTAAAGTTTTAAAAAATAAGAAACGAACAGATTTATTTATTAGAGCATGTAAAAAGGCTATAAGGATAGATAAAAGTTTTCAAAAATATTTATTTCCATATCCTTATAATGTAAATAGCAATATTTTAAATGACCCTTTAATTATGGCGATAGCAAAACAAGAAAGTGAATTTTATCCAAATGCAAGAAGTAGCTCTGGTGCACTTGGTATAGTTCAGTTAATGCCCTCTACTGCTAAAAGTACAGCAAAAAAATTAGGCATAAAATATAACAAAAACAAATTAATAACTGATATAGAATACAATTTATATTTAGGTTCTAAATATTTATACTCACTTATGAACTATTATGAAGGATCAACAATATTAGCAATTGCTAGTTATAATGCTGGTCCAACAAATGTAAATAGATGGATTAAACTGCACGGTGACCCCAGAGATAAAGGTGTTGATTTAATAAATTGGATTGAATTAATACCCTTTACCGAAACTAGGAATTATGTGCAAAGAGTAGTTGAAAATTATATAGTCTACCAACAAGTTTTTATAAATATAGCAATAAAAAATAAAACAAATATTAAGGAATTATTTTTACATGAAAAATAATAATCCTATAAAAATTTCTGAAATTTTAAAAGCTAAAAATATTTTAGATGGTAAAATTGTTACTACACCACTTATATATGATTTTTATCTTAGTAAAAAATTTGGTTCCAAAATATTTTATAAAGCTGAAAATATTCAACGAACGGGATCATTTAAAATAAGAGGTGCATATAATAAAATTTATAATTCAATTAAAAATGATAAGCCTGCAGGTATACTAGCCTGGTCTTCAGGTAACCACGCTCAAGGTGTAGCTGAGGCAGCTAATATCTTTAATATAAAATCCACAATCGTAATGCCTAAAGATGCACCACAAAATAAAATCAATGGCACTAAATCCAGAAAGGCAAATATAGTATTTTATAATAGAAAAACTGAAAATAGGGAAGAAATAGGGAACAGTATTGCCAGAAAAAATAATCTATTAATAATACCACCATATGATGATCCAGATGTGATAGCTGGACAAGGCACTATAGGTTTAGAAATAATTGAGCAAATTTCTAAATACGATTTATTTCCAGATAAAGTTTTAGTCCCTACTGGAGGCGGCGGCTTAATAGCAGGAATTGCAACAGCTATTAAAAATAAATTTAATAATACCAATATATATAGTATTGAACCGAATAAATTTGCTGATTATTCTAAATCTATAAAAAATAAAAAAATATATAAAAATAATATGAATAATCAATCTATATGTGATTCACTATTAGCAAATCAACCAGGAGAAATGACGTTTAATATTAATAAAAACCTTATAAAAAAAGGGCTAACTGTTACTGACAAACAGGTCTTAAAAGCTATAAGATATGCTTATATGAATTTAGGGCTTATTTTGGAGCCAGGAGGAGCTGTAGGTCTTGCCGCAATCTTGAATAAAAAAACAATACTAAAAAATAAAACTATTGTAATAGTTTTATCTGGATCAAATATTGATACAAAAGTTTTTAAAAAAGCTATTCAATAAATTCATTAATTAACCATTTTAAATTTTGAGAAGTATCAGCATATTTTACAATAAAATTACTCTTAGGATTGAAACTTTTATCTTTATTATTATATAAAATACCGCCTTTTATCCCTGCATTGAAACCAGATTGAATGTCAGAAATACTATCTCCTATAATCCATGACTTTTGAAGATTTATATTAAAAATACTTACAGCTTCTTCAATCATTCCTGAATTTGGTTTTCTCCAAGAATGTTCTTTAATTCTATAAGTATTTTTTGCATCTTGATGAAAAGCACATGCACAAAGCATATTAATTTGGGCATCTTGCATTGATAATATTTTTCTTATTTCTTTTTCTGTTTTATTAAAATCATTCCAACTATATTTACCTCTGCCAATACCGGATTGATTAGTTATTTCAATAATAGGTATATTAATTAAATTACATTCTCTGATTAATGAACAAATATTATTGTTAATTTTTATTTTTAGAGGATCATGAAGATACTCTTCATATTTAACAATTGTTCCATCTCTATCTAAAAATAAAGCTGGTCTATTTTCTAAATTTTTATTTTTAGAAATTAATTCTGACCATAAGCCTAATCCATCTTTAAGATGTTCATAATTATTCATAATAATTATGAATAATCCTTATATGACTTTTCTTCCACTAAATTTGAATTCATTAATAAATTGATTTCTAATTTAACCTTAGACCTTTTATCATTTGTAAAATAAACTGATCTAGCTAATTCTATAAAAATATCAGTAAAAGACTTTTCTCTCTCACAATCTCTTATATCATCCTCTATTTTCCAAAGTTCTAAATTAATTTCTTTCAATTTATTTTTTAATTCAGTTACACCTTTAGTTTTGGAAATGTGCTCACTATATATTTGCATAAGTAGATCATATTCATGATTGATATTTTTTAGTTTATTATCATCTTTAATAAATTCTTTTTTAATTTCAAGGATAGTAATTTTATCTACTAATTCACCAGGAGATATAGGTACATTTATTTCATCTGACATTATTAACACCTTTGTTTATATTTATTTAACAATAAAAAAGATTTCCATATAAGGGTTTATATTATAATCATATAAAAAAAGGTAGGAAATATATGAAAAAAAAATATAAAAATATATTAGTTTATTCGGGNGGAGAAGCAATTGGTGATGCTCTTTATAAACTAAATTTTATACAAAACCTTAGATATAATTTTCCAAATAGTAAAATTACATGGTTAGCAGGACAAGGAAAAACAGAATATTCTTATACTTTGAAGCCTTTAATATACAAATTAATAGATGAAGTAATAGATAATATCAGAATAGGTGCTAAGCCAGTAAGAGAAATAATTAAGTCTAGCCCAATTAAAGAAGAATTTGATGTGATTATCGATACACAAACAGTTCTACTGACTACATTAGTTTTAAAAAAAATNAAACATAAAATTTTTATATCCGCATCTGCAAAATGGATGTTTTCAGATTTAAAGCCAGATGATTTTTCAATAAAAAGGTCTTCTCTAAATGATAGATTAAACACTTTTATAAAATTAATTAATAATAATGAAATTAAATATTATAANAATGATATTAAATTAGANGAGAAATATNCTAAATTATCTAATATACTTCTACCTAGTGGAAAAACTTATATTGGAATAGCTCCAGGAGCAGGAGATAAAACTAAAATATGGCCCTTAAAGAANTTTATTAAATTAGCTCAAATACAAGTTGATAAGCAAAGAACTCCAGTATTTTTTTTAGGACCTGATGAAAAAANTTTATTAGAAATTATTAAAAAAGATGTTCCTCAAGCTATTTTTCCTGAATGGACAGATGATGCAATAAACAGTGGTCTTAAAGGTCCAATACTTGTAATAGCTTTGGCTAAAAAAATTGATGTTGCTATCGCTAATGATTCAGGTACTGGNCATATGTTTGCTGNTGCCGAAACAAAACTAATATCATTATTTAGTAAACATAATCCTATTAAATACGCTCCTAATGCTAAAGAATTACTAATAATNGATTCCAAAAAATGGGGAGGAGTTGACCCTAATCTAATTCCACTTGAGNAAGTTGAAAAAAGTATAAATAAATTACTTTGATAAAATTAAATTATATACTCATATCCATTAGACTATAATCTTTNATATCTTTTCTTGCTTGATCATCCCAAGTGTACTTTTTTTTATCTTTTTCAAGAGCTTTATATATATATGGAGTTTCTTCAGGATACTTTTGACTTCTAGCACTTATAGCATACTGAATTAATCTTGACCTTTCTATAATATGCTTTTCATCATAAATTTGAGGTCTTCCATGTAAACCTCCTCCTAAAACATTCAGTACAGATGATTTTTTGTGAAAACCATAATTTANAGTTACTCTTCTGTCAGCGCTAGTGTTTGCAAATGAACCATGTAGCACTTGCCTGTTAGTAATAGCCACATCTCCTGGCCCACATACTATAGGAACAGCATCTGGTAATCTTTCTGTGCCTGCTTCTAATACCATTTTTTTAATATCTACTTTTCCTAATTGATGAGTTCCAGGCACTACCCACACCCCATTGCCAGGCGTACTTTTATATAGCTGCGCCATAAAATTAAATCCATGCGTATATTGATCCCAATCAGGATTATCCCAGTGAGTTGTTCCGTCCTGATGCCACGCTACAGATGCTCCTAGTCCTGGATCTTTTATAAAATAACCTTCTGTAAAAGGAACGAAATCTTCTCCATTGATATTTTCGGCAACTTTTAATAATAAAGGATGACCATAGGCTCTTAAAAAAGTATCCGAAAATTGTAGAAAGCCTTGAGTCAAATATATTATTTCCTCAGGGTCATCTTTTTTAGGGGTTGGTTCTATCATTTTAACTGGATGTCTACCATTTGCTAAATCCGTTCCACCAAAAGGATCTGCTAAAGGTTTTGACCAATATAAAATATTAGCCTTACAATCTGAAGCAATTGCAGGNCTACCTTTTATATCAATTTTCGATGTTCTATTTACAGGAAATTTNTCNAAAATATCTAAATAATCTTTTTCCCAATCATTTAATTCATCATTAGAAAAAACTTTTTCAAATATATAAAAACCATTTTTTGAATAAGAATCAATTATTTCNTTATGAAGAGTTCCATCATTATTAAATCTTATTGGACCACGATTTGATAGACTTAAAGCACGTTTCTCTCCGGCTTTAAGATAATTTTGCATATCAATTTCTTCTGATCCATAACTCATAATAAAAACATATCAAAATTATTGTGGCTTTAAAATAAAAAAAGACCTCTAAATGTTTTCTAGAGGCCTTTTTAAATAAAAATTATAGCTANTATTTACTTCATTATAAAAGTNCCAGAACCTTCACCCCAGCCGCTATCATTCCACCAACTCATTTTTCCAGTGACTCCTTCAAANCGACCAGTGCCNTTTACAGCATCACCTTTACATTGTCCATCTACNCCACAATGCCAAACTAAAACCCAAAAATCTTCTGATTTTGCATCTTTCATTTTACATGTACCGTTTCCATCTCCATTAATAAATAATGCTGGGCACATAAAGTTAGTTTGAATTACGTCTCCATTTTCCATTGTCATTCTATTAGTNCCAATAAAAGCTCCTGATACTGACATATGATCTCCATTTGCAACTACATTCATATTAGTAAACTCTCCCCCATACATCATTGTCATTTGATGATGACCAGCAGAAGATATTTTAGCAAATATCATAGTAGCTAAGACAGTTATAATTATAGTTTNNAGTTTAAACATTTATTTTCCTTTATAGATTATGAAATACTGGGATATTTTTTATATCCCANTATTATANTTNTGAGATAGCAATAAATTACCGTATCTCTAATTTTATGGTTTAGTATAGTTTAATGTTTGATTACAATAATTAGATCCATTTACACCTGTATCNGTACAAGCCCAAGGACCGGTTCCAGTCCATCCAGTGTATTTTCCTGTNCCACCAATAATTGTATTCACACCTTTTTGAGTATCTCCNACAAAACTNGTANATAANCTATCNCCATCAGAATCTGCCCAAGCACACCATCCTTTATTTTCNCCAACNCCATTATTTACTTCAAANGNAGCAAAACATTGNGCTTCTCCNTTNTGNAGATAACCAGAACCNCTATCATTAAAGGTTGCACCTACAAAATTGCCTGTCCCCATTATATGACCTTCAGCTACTTGCATAGCTGTAACATCTCCAGACCAACCTGTATGAAAATCAAATGAACCAGAATGTCCATCTGCTAATAATGTTTTTGATATAAAAAGTGATGCTAGTATAGCAAATAGTATATTTGTAAAATATTTCATATTAAACCCCTCAATAAAAAAATTAAATTTTAATAATAAATAAACGAATTATAATTCTAATCATGTATTTTATTTTTAGTCAATATTAAATACTTAGTGTATTTTAATGTAATATTAATTTATTTTTTTGATAAGGGTTTAATTATGTATTAAATAACAATGGTCTCTATAATAAAATAGAGACCTTGCTAAATTAAAGATATTATTAAGGTTTTGTATAATTTAATGTTTGCCTACAGGAACTTGATCCAAATTTACCTAAATCTTCACAAGC
Organism: Alphaproteobacteria bacterium TMED109; assembly: GCA_002171375.1. GTDB lineage: Bacteria > Pseudomonadota > Alphaproteobacteria > TMED109 > TMED109 > TMED109. The sequence continues at coordinate 577 of NHFK01000035.1, read as the reverse complement.
CCAAGGACCAGAACCTGTCCAACCTGCAAATTTTCCAGTTCCTCCAGTAATAATATTCTCTCCGTTATATGCAGAACCAGAAAATTCAGTAAACAATCTGTCTCCATCGTTATCGGCCCATGCACACCAGCCTTTAGCTTTACCAACACCATTATTCATAGTAAATGTAGCAACGCACTGAGCTTCTCCATTATGCAAATATCCTGATCCTGAATCATTAAACGTTGCACCTTTAGGGAATCCTGTTCCCATTAAATTATTCTCATCAATTACCATTACATTTCCATCAAAATACCATCCAGTATGAAAACTAAAACTTCCAGAATGTCCATCTGAATAAGCAATATTTCCTATAAATAATGATGAGAATAAAGCTATTAAAATATATTTTATTTTGTTCATTATCTTTCCCCTGTTTAAATTAATTTATATAAAAAAAAATTAAATTTAATTCTAGACACCAAAACTATTTTAAGTCAATTCTAAAATACTTTATGTATTTAATTATTTATGGAAGATTCAATTTCGTTCCAATTTAGAAGATTACAGTACATTGATTTTTTTGTACTATCTTCAG